>JAADII010000140.1:0-16163 GCA_013151415.1 Chloroflexota bacterium | reverse complement strand
GCCTGTATTACACATGTGTATTATACACAAATGGCTTGTGGATGCAAATTCTCAAACGGCCCGCGCGGGCGCCTCGCGTCGAACGGGAACTGGATCGACTCATTGAAAAGAGAAAAGGCCCTCAGCGCTGAGGGCCTTTTCTCTTGGCGAGAGTGGTTTTTAGGGACGGGTTTAGGCAACGCGACGAATGCGAATTACGCCGCGCGAGCGAATGAACTCAATCTCGTAGCCGAGCTTGCCCGCTGCTCGCATTAGGCGGTTCTTGACCGTTTGGCGATTATCGCCTGGCTCCAGCCTGACGGCCAGTCCTTCACCAACCTCTAGCGGTCGCAATTGCTCCATGTACATTTCGAGAATTCGCTCTCGTTGCGATTTACCGCGTCCTCGTTTCTTAGCTTCCATAATCTCGTTGATCTCTTCTTTGGAGAGTTTTTCAAAAATCGGCATGCGCTTCCTCCCTGTGGAGTTTGACGGTAGATTCATGCTTACAGAAAGCCATAAGTTATTATGCACATTTTTTTATCATTTGTCAATAGCCAATCAGGGAAAACAATATGTGATAACGAATGTGGTTAGTGCGCGTTTTGTAGATTTTGAAATGGATGAGCACGATCCACAGAGATTGGAAGATTGGGGCGCCCGCTCATCTGCATTTATTGGCGCCGGACAACATGTTTGCAGGAGCAGCTGAAATATCACTGGCCTAAAGATTCGATGGGCAAGTGACATATGAACCGCGCTTGCATCGAGCGGAAACCTGGCAACGACCTCATGGCGTTTAGCAAACGGATGTGCGCGACTCAACCGATATGGGGTTGTTCGAGGCTTACATGTCGGTCGCGTGTCGGTTGTTTTCTCTGAAACACAGGAGCATTGAAGCAAATCGCTTGAAATGAGGTATAATGCTTTGCCCGCGTAGACATTTCTCGCTTGACGAAGTAAAATACGCTCAGGCGTTGTTTGTTCAATCTCATGCGCATTGGCATCGACATTGGCGGAACTTTTACCGATTTCGTCGTTTTCGACGAAGCTTCAGGCGCGTTTCGCACCTTCAAACGTTTTTCCACCCCAAGCGATCCCTCAGAATCTGTGCTCAGGGGCTTGGAGGAGATAAGACGAACGCGCGGTTTTGGGCGAGAAGAGCGAGTGGCCATTGTGCACGGCTCGACTGTGGCAACCAATGCTTTATTGGAGCGCAAAGGCGCGGTTACTGCGCTGATCGCAACAGAAGGGTTTCGCGATGTGTTGGCTATCGGTCGTCAGGTGCGCTCAAAGATATACGATTTCTTTTCCGATCGCCCTACAGCGCTCGTTCCCGCTTCGCGGCGGTTAGAAATACGCGAGCGAGTGGCTCATAACGGTCAAACGCTCATGCCTTTGGATGAAGGGATGTTGCCCATGTTGGCCGAAAGGTTGCGCTCGCTAGGCGTCGAGTCGGTGGCCATATGTTTGCTCTTCTCTTTTTTGCAACCAGAGCACGAGCGTCGCATTGCCGACTTTTTGCGAAAGGCTGGCTTCTTTGTTTCCTCATCCCATGAAATTCTGCCCGAATTTCGTGAATACGAGCGCACCAGCACCACGGTCATCAATGCTTACGTCTCGCCTGTCATGGATCGCTATCTCGGACGCTTGGAGCAGGCGTTGGGCGCAGATGATTTCCGCATCATGCAGTCCAATGGCGGCAGCATTCATGCTCGACTGGCGCGTAGCCAGGCTGTGCGCTCGATTCTTTCGGGGCCGGCTGGCGGCGTGGTCGGTGCGCAATTCGTCGCGGCCAGCGCCGGATTCGACCATATCATCACTTTTGACATGGGTGGAACCTCAACCGATGTCTCGTTATGCGATGGCGCGATTCGCCTGACCACCGAAGGTGAAGTTGGGGGCTTGCCCATTCGCATTCCGCTTATCGACATTCATACCGTGGGAGCGGGCGGTGGGTCCATTGCCTATGCCGATGTCGGAGGGGCGTTGCGCGTAGGGCCGCAAAGTGCAGGGGCGGATCCTGGCCCGGTGTGCTATGGTCGCGGGGGCAGCGCCCCCACGGTGACGGACGCGAATGTGGTGTTAGGTCGGCTTGCAGCCGATTGCTTCTTGGATGGTCGGATGAATTTGGCTGAAGAGCAAGCGCGACTGGCCCTGACCGAACTGGCTCAGGCATTGCATCTTGCCCCGGCTGCGGGCCTCACCCTGGCCCAAACCGCGGCTTTAGGCGTCATTCGGGTGGTCAACGCGCATATGGAACGCGCGTTGCGTGTGATTTCTGTGGAGCGGGGCTACGATCCCAGAGATTTTACGTTGGTTTCCTTTGGTGGCGCAGGAGGATTGCACGCGTGTAACCTGGCGCGCAGCTTGGGCATTCCGCGCGTGCTCATCCCGCCAGCCGCATCCACGCTTTCCGCGTTTGGCATGTTGGCGGCTGATGTAATCAAAGATTATGTTCAAACGGTGATGTTGCCCGGTGAAACCAGCTTTTCACTTCTCCAGAAGCTTATGCAGCCGTTGGCGGAGCGAGGTCGAACCGAAATTTTAGCCGAAGGCGTGGCGGCCGCTGACATCGCTCTATTCCCCATGCTGGATATACGCTATGTGGGACAATCTTACGAACTCACGACGCCATTGTCCGCCAATTTTGTCGATGATTTTCACGCCCTTCACCAAAAAATTTATGGCTATAGCAGTCCAGACGCAGACGTGGAGATCGTAAATTTGCGTTTGAAGGCGGTGGGCGCTGCACCGCGTCCCCCCTTGCCGAGCGCGACAATCGGTCCCGAAGATCCTGTTTCGGCTTATCTTGACCGTCGACCGGTCGTGTTGGAGCAAGGCCTTCGCAATGTTTCTTTTTATTTGGGAGAGAAATTACGTCCAGGTCATTGCATTCCTGGCCCGGCGATCATTGTGCACGCCGACACCACTATTTTCTTGGAAATCAACGATATTGCGCGCGTGGATGGACACTTCAACATCTTGATCGATGTCGACTCAGCGTTTTCTTGATTCTTATACGCTTTTCCAACACAACAACCTGGGTTAGGATAACGATGTCATGAGTTTTCACGATCCCATTCGTCTGGAAATTTTCAAGCACTTGTTTGCTTCTGTGGCCGAAGAAATGGGCGTAGTGTTGCGTCGCACCAGTTATTCGCCCAATATCAAGGAGCGTCGCGATTTTTCCTGCGCTTTGTTCGATGCCCAAGGCCGCATGATCGCTCAGGCCGCGCATATACCCGTCCATCTGGGCGCAATGCCTGTTTCTGTGCGCGAAGCTATCCGAAGCCATGAATTCGAGCCGGGTGATATGATTATCCTCAATGATCCTTTTCAGGGAGGCACACATCTGCCCGATATCACCCTGATCATGCCCATTTTCATTGAAGAAGAGGGTGAATCCTCACTCTTTGGCTTTGTCGCGAATCGCGCCCATCACGCCGATGTCGGGGGTGCAGCTCCCGGCTCGATGCCCCTTTCTCAAGAGCTTTATCAAGAGGGCGTCATCATTCCGCCTCTTAAGCTGGTCGAACGCGGGCGGGTGAATCAGGCGTTGATGGATTTATTTTTGGCTAATGTGCGTACGCCGGAAGAACGCGCTGGCGACCTACGCGCGCAAATGGCGGCGAATCGTCGCGGGGGCGAGCGCATGAAAGCCCTGGTGACCAAATATGGTCGCAACGAGATTGAGCGTTATATGAAAGGCCTGCTCGAATACGCAGAACGCATGACCCGGCGTCTAATTCAGGCTCTACCCGATGGCGTCTATCGTTTTCGCGATCGTTTGGATGATGACGGCGTCGATCCCGCACCGGCCGATATTGTCGTGAGCATCACCATACGAGGCGACGAAGCCATCGTCGATTTCACAGGTTCATCGCCTCAGCGTAAAGGCGGCGTCAATGCAGTCTACGCCATCACCCTTTCAGCCACTTATTATGTGTTTCGTTCGCTTATCGGGTTGGACATTCCTTCGAATAGCGGCTGTATGGCGCCGATTCACGTCATCGCGCCTGAGGGCAGTCTGGTGAACGCGCGTCCGCCGGCGGCTGTAGCAGGGGGCAATGTCGAGACGTCGCAACGCATCACCGATGTATTATTGGGCGCGTTGGCCCAGGCCTGCCCTGATCGAACGCCCGCAGCCAGCCAGGGCACCATGAACAACCTCACCATTGGCGGCTGGGACCCTGAGCGCCATCGTCCTTATGCTTATTATGAAACCATCGGTGGAGGAATGGGGGCGCGGCCCGATCGTGATGGTGCGGACGCCATCCACACCCACATGACCAACACCATGAACACGCCTATCGAAGCGTTGGAGTATAGTTTTCCCTTCCGCGTGCGGCGTTATGAGATTCGGCGCGGTTCAGGCGGCGGAGGTCGTTATCGCGGGGGCGATGGCATCCGCCGCGACATTGAGTTGCTCCATGACGCCCAAATTACTATCCTTGCTGAGCGGCGAAAGTTTCGGCCTTATGGTTTGGCGGGCGGCGAGCCGGGCAAGGCGGGGCGAAATGTGCTCATTCGCAACGGACAAGAACGCGATCTGCCCGGCAAAGTCAGCTTCTCTGGTCGGGCCGGAGACATTATCAGTATTCGCACGCCCGGCGGAGGAGGCTATGGGATGAAATGACGCTAAACGTTATTTCAGTCGCCAGAGATCATACGATTTCCAAATCATATGAGGAAAGAGGGGGTTCTTCAATGTTTGCGCGGGCATTCATGTTCTCGTTTGAGGCCAGGGAGGCGGCTTAATAATCTAGCTCCACCAGCACAGGCAAATGATCGGATGCGCTCATGGCCGGAGGTGCGTCCCAACGTTGACAAGAGACGAGATAAGGGGCCAAGGGTTTGGATACAAGGACGTAATCGATGCGGGCCAAGAGTTGCGTTTCCGCGTCCCAAGTTTCAGATGCGCCGCGGCCCACCTCTGTCCAGGCGTCCACATAGCCCTGCTTGAGGAGGTGAGGCAGGGTGAGCGGTTCGTAAAGGTGCAGCCCCATGCTTTCTGCACGGCGGCGTAGGGCTTCCAGGCTGGCCGCGTTTGGATAGTCGGCCGGATTGATGGTGTTGAGATCGCCCATGAGCGCATGGGGCTGGTTGCGGTCGCGAATGGTCCAGGAGAGGAGCGATTTAGCCTGCGCCAGCCGCACTGTTTCATCGCCTCCGCCTTCGAGGTGCGTTACATAAACGGTGAACGCGCGGCCATCGGGCAAGAGCACGCGAGTTTCCAGCAAGCCGCGCTGTTGGCCACCCGCGACCGGGGTGAGATGATGCGCGGCCGAAGCGAGAATCGGCCAGCGGGCGAGTAGGGCGTTGCCATAGCTGCGAGCCGGCCGATTGAACGCGAAACGAAATCCATGCGCCTGACCAAAAACGAAGTGCATGCCCAATTGTTCGGCCATGTATTCCAGTGCAGGTCGGTCCAACTCGGCCGTCTTGGCCGGATGATACACCTCGTTCAGCCCCACAATGTCGGCTTCGCTGGCTCGAATCACTTCAATGACGCGATCTACATCGACGACCGCATCCGTCCCTTCCCAGGCATGAATATTATAGGTGAGGAGTTTCATGGGCTTATGGATGGCTTCACCGGAAAAAGGTCACTGCTGAGAGATGCAGAGAGCGCAGAGAAGGAAAGCAGGAAGGTTTAGGGCCGTTTTTCTTTGCGAAATCCCATGATTCCCTCTGCGTCCTCAGCTCCCTCTGTGGTGGAATAGCTTTTTCGGAAGAACTTATGGATGGTTGAGTGGCGGAATCATTCAACGATTTCCCCACCAATAACGGTCATCTTCACCTGGGTTTCGGGAATGGCTGCGGGGTCACAGGCGAAGATATCGCGGTCGAGGACGATGAAATCGGCCAGGTAGCCGCTGGCGATGCGGCCCTGACAATGGGCCTGACCTACAGCCGCGGCCGCGCCCAGCGTGTAGGCGCGCACGGCCTCGGCCACGCTCAAACGCTGTTCAGGATGCCAGCCGTCCTTGGGCGTTCCGTCGCGACGTTGGCGGGTGACCGCGGCGTAGACGCCCCACCATGGGTTAGGGCTGGCCACTGGCGCGTCCGAACCAAAGGCCAGCGTCGTCCCCGCATCCCAAAGCGTGCGGAAAACATAGGCATTGCGCCCTCGCGCACCCCAAAGTCGATCGGTGTTGGGAATGTCGTCGGTGCAATGAATAGGCTGCATCGAAGCCGTGATTCCCATGAAGGCCAGGCGCGGTTGGTCCGCGGGCTGAATGGTCTGCACGTGTTCGATGCGATGCGGAATCAGGGGCGGGGTCTCGCTCCCTCCGGCCAACACCTCTTCGAAGATGTCCAACACTTCGCGGTTGGCGCGGTCGCCGATGGCATGGATGGATATGGCCAGGCCATGACGGTGGGCTTTTTGAATGACGCGCATCACCTCATTGGGGGGCGTCAAATACATGCCAGTGTTTTCGGGTTGGTCTTCATAGGGCTCCAGCATCCAGGCCGTACGCGCGCCCAACGAACCGTCCGCGAAGAGTTTTACATGGCCGAGTCGCACCCACTCATTGCCAAACCCGCTTTGCAAGCCCAAGGCGATGAGCTGTTCGAGATGCGCGGCTTCGACGTTGCACACCACGCGTAGGGGCAGTTTTCCACGCTCTCGCAGCCGGGTGTAAGTGCGTAAGGCTATTGGGCCTTCCTCGACGTCGTCTTTCATTCGTTGATCATGCACCGCGACGACGCCCAGATTGTGTAAGATCGCCGCCGTGGCTTGCAGGTTGCTCTCCGCCTGATCTTCGCTTAGCGGAGGTATGGCCCGTCGAACCAGATTGATGGCGAGCTCGCGTAGCACGCCTGTGGGTTGGCCTCGTTCATCGCGATCGATGACCCCTGAGATCGGATCGGGCGTGTGCGCGGTGATCTTCGCCGCCTTTAGCGCGGCGCTGTTGGCCACGGCCGCGTGCAGATCGGTGCGCCAGAGCAGCGTGGGGCGGCCATTGGTGATGGGGTCGAGGTCGCGGCGGGTGGGGAAACGCGGCTCGGGCCAGGCGCTCTCGTTCCAACCGTAGCCCAGCACCCAAGCGTTGGCCGGCAGCATGGCCGCATGATGGGCCACGCGCGCGAGCATGTCTTCCAGGCTTTTGGTCTCATACAGCGCGATCTGCCCCCGTCGCCAGGCCATGTCGTAGAAATGAATGTGCGCATCGGTAAAGCCGGGAAGGACCAGCGCACCGTTGAGATGGATCTTCTGCACGCGTGGCGGGGCCATCTTTTGCACGCTATCATTATCCCCCACCACGACAAAGCGACCATCAATAGTTAATGCGGCTTCAGCCCAAGGTTGTTTGGGATCTTGGGTGTAAATGCGGGCGTTGTGGACAAGAAGAGAGGACATCGCGCAGAGCCGGAGGACCCATATGGTGGATTGACGATTTATGATGAAATAAGCGGATACGAGAGCTTTAGATCCCGTCTTTCTGACCCGACGGTATGCTCATTGGTCGCACATGCTCATAGAAACGAAAGCTGGCCAACAAAAGCGCTCCTCCCATGGCCGCATACAATACGGCAAGCAACCAGCGAGGCAATGAAGAATGTCGCAGCGCGACGCCTAGCGCGATCATAAAGACTATCACTGCATAGCCTTTGGGTGAATTAAAGGCAAAGATGCAAACGCGATCGGGCAATGCGTAAAGGCGACGAATGTTTCGGGCGGCGGTTTTGGTAAACATGAAGTAGTAGGCCAGTAGGCCAAGACCCGCGCCCGAAAGGCCAATGCTTACGCCCCAGCTCAGAGGCATCGCGGCCAGCCAATTGATCGCTCTCCAGATCAACATCAGTCCCACCGCCGACCACATCACGCCGGCGAGGGCAAAGAGCCAATGACGAGAGACCATAGGTTTTAGACGATGCATTGGATATAACCTCCGCGCATCATTTTAATACCGGAGGACGTCCCGCGCCAAAGCGCGTTTGGAGTCGGGGCGGCGCGTTCACTGCAACCATGGCAGGTGGATTCGGTGCGGGTTGGGGATGAAAAAGCGCCGCACGCGATTGTCGGCCGGGGTGCGGTCGATCTCCGGTTTGCCGACCGTGGCCTCGAACAACAGGGTTTCGGTGAGGGGCATGGTGGCGGTGATGGTGTGGGTGAATGTCGCGTTGGGTTCCAGAACGGGCAGCGGCGTTTTTTGCGCTGGCTCCGCGTCAAAGGTGATTTGAATTCGTCCTGTGGCTGTGTAGGCGCTTTGATTGCGCACCACGAGATCAATGGAGAATGCCTCGCCGGGCTGCGGCAAAGGGTTGGGATAGATGGCCTGCAAGCTCAGGTCGCTGGGCGTTGAGCCTAGCGAGAAGCGATCGAGGAGGAGCGAAGCCGGGTTGCCCGGCAGCGTCAAACGTCGAAGGACAACACACAAACGTCCACGACCGGTCCGAAAGGGCGTCAGATCGCCCCAGGCGTAGCTCCAAAGACGATTGTCCCATGTTGAGCCATCTTTGTGCATCGCGCGTTGCAAGAAATGAAACCCTCCTCCCTCCTCTTGCCAGTAGAGGTCAAAGGGCTCGCCGATTGAATAGACCGTTCCATACCAGAAGCGAAAGCCAATGGTTGGTTGATTGAGATCGGCCACGTCGTAGAATTGTTTGTGGCAAAACATGGCCGGTCCGCGGCCTTGGGGAGCCGCGGTCAACTGAAGGGCGCCCTGATAACCAGCTTGCACCCAATGCATCGAATCGGCCATGTCACTGCTTTCCCAGGCGTCCGGGTTCTCCACTTCCAGGGCGGGCAGCATATTGTCGGCCGCTGGCAAAGTGATGGTGATGGGGGAATGATTGCGATAAAGCGGCTCGTTTTCCCAAACCCCATAGCCGGGCATGCGGGGAGAGGCGACGAGTCCTCCCACCTGCTTCAAGCGGGCGACAAAGTGGGGCGGTTCTTCATATAGCTCCACCCACCAGGGCTCGGGCGAAATATTGGGATCGACGGCCGGCAACTCGCGTTGACGGTGATCCAGGATGCGGCCCGTGAGGTCATAAGAATAGAGCTTGACGATCGGGCTGTAGACCCAATCGGATCGGTTGTCGAATCGGTCTTTTCCGCGTAAGCGCATTTGAATGGTCTTTCCTGGCGCATTGGGAAAGGAGACCGCGCCACCGCTGTAAATCGTCATTGGCTGCCAGGAGCCCTGTTCAAGGCGATATTCTAACTCGAAATATACGGGCAGGCTGGGCTCCGGCGCGTCCTCTCCGCGCACGAAGAAGCGATCGTTCATCGTCGAGGCCCAGGATCCCACACCTTCAAACCACACCCGAGGAGCGATGTCGTCGATGCGGTATTGCAACACCAGTTGCGGCGCCAGTTCGGGATCAAATTCTCGACTGTACGTCCCTTTATAAAAATGATAGATCAGTTCGGCGCTGCGCAGGCTAAATCCGAGGTAATTTTGGTAATAAGAGCCTGTCAAAATCTCTTCCACGGGTTTGGTCACATCGATGGCGTACCAGTAGCCGGGCTTGCCTAGAACGCCTTCTACGGGTTGTCCCCAACCCCACCAGGCGCTGTTGTTCCAGGTCGCCCTTTTTTCCTGGAATGGCGAACCGGATGAATAAACGCGCACGGTCATGGGGTCTTCGGCCCCGCCGCCAACGCCGAAAAAGAGCGCCGCCGCTTGAAGATCGAGAAACTTTTCCGGTCGTTGCCATGAATACCCTACAAGCGTTCGCATCTCGGCCAAAACGCTATCATAATAGCCAATGTACAGCACTTCTTCTTCGCCAAAATTACGGTTAGGTATATCACCAGCGCCGTTGGCGACGAATGTGTCTTGCATGGGCGCAAGTTGCACGATTTCCTGACCTTCGGCGCGAGATCGAATCATCAAATGGGGAGGCAATTTCAGCGGCGGGTAAGGTTTTGGCTTGGGCGGAAGCGCTGAATCCGCTTGCGCAAACCACGTCGGCGTCAGCAGCATCGTCAGCACAAGCCACACACGTATGAGTTTCATTGCTCACCTCCTGACTGCCGAAAACGGTTCGCGGTCAGGTTGTATCGGGGCAAATAGAGCAGGTTTGGATCGACGATGAGCGCGCTTTTCACCAGGTTGTCTTCGGGCGCGTCGTCCATTTGGGTTGCCCCCACCATGGCCTTATAGGGCAAGAGCGGAGTGTTTGTGGGCATCTTGATCACCACTGAGGCGGTGACCACATCGCCAGAGGACATGATGGGCAAAAGTTGTTCGCGTCGCGACAACCCTTCGAACTCGACTTCCAGGCGACCGGTGGCCGTATACGCGCTGTGGTTGGCGATGGCGAAAGTTAAGGTGGCGGTCATCCCTGGCGTGGCCGCAACAGGCTGCGAGCGCAGCCGCAAAGAAAGGTTGCTCCGAGTCGAGCCGAAAGCCACGCTGTCGAAACGAAAATAGGGGTTTTGCACGCCCTCGCTTTGGAAACGGAAGCAAGGACGCCCCGGTTTATCGCGAACAGAAACCATATCCACCCATTCATAACGAAATGTGAAGGCGGGTGGATGCGGCGGGAGCACAGCGATCTCTTGAAACAGGCCATCCTCTTTCCCTTGCCAGAGCACGGTCAAATGAGGTATGTTCGTGCTATAGTACAGGCTGAGCGTGGGCTGATTGAGCGCGGCCGCATCGATATTGATGAATTCCCAGAGAGGACAGATATAGGCGGGATTTTCGTCCAGAGGCGTGTAGATATGAAAATAGTTGGCATGCGCATTGTACTGCTGGATGTGCAATACGCCTCTGCCCAATACTTCCCATAAGGGAGAATCGGCGTCGCCCGTTTCGCCTAACTGGTTGTCCAGCGGCGGCATGTAGATGGGGATGGTGGCGGTGGGGGGGATGCTGGAATTGTCTTCGGATGGGTGATAAGAGAAGAGGCGGAAGGCGCCCCAACGGCCATAGCCGGGGATATCGGGCGCCGCCGTGATGTTCCACGAGCGGACATACGCATACGCGCGCTGCTTTTCCTCATCCACCCATTGCCAAACCGGATCATAAGCGTATTGCTCAGAAGCAAGCCGAGGCTCGACGACCGGCAGAGGATTCCCGCGATGATCGGCGTATGTGATTTCTACGAATGTGTTGTATTTGTTGATGGGCTTGCTCTCCACCCAAAGCGATTGCTCGCCATTTACATCAGTGGCCTGCGCTCTCAATTGAAATGCATCTCCGCTCACATACATTTTGGTTTCGGCCTGATCCGGCTGAGGATATATCGCGGTGTAATAGTCCCACTGCTCTTGATCGGGCTCTTTTCGTTGCACAACAATGACCGAGATATCGGCTCCCCCTTCTCCTTTTTCGTAATGAATCGTTATGGGATCGCCATAGCGCACCCATTCCACCGGCTCAAACCACAGGCGCGGCGCGGTGGAATAGCTCGTTTGTTGCCCAGAGCGCCCCTGAGCCTGATGAACGCCTCCCCACATGCCGATCAGACCCAAAAATACGGCAAAAAAGAGAAAGATACGGGAAAAACGCATATTTTCACTTCCTTGCATTAAAGGTCGCCACACCTTCTCTGACCGACGACAGGACGACGCATGATAGCAATCGCCCATCGCTTTCGGACTATTTTCAGAACGGTTTTCGTGGTAAAATAAATTCGCTTTTCACATAAATTTTCTTTGCAATTGATGTTCAATGCATCCGATGGAATGTGAGGCGATGTAAGCGAGTTCTTATTATACTCGCTGACGCCTCGATGCCAAAACAATTTCGATAAGGGAGTTTGACATGAGTAAACGAAATTTGCATTTCGTACTCGGTCGCAAGGCGTTGTTACTCGTTGGGGCGCTTGGGCTTGCGTTGGCGTTCGCGATGAGGTTTGCAGGAATGGTTGTAGCCGCTCCTCATGCCGCGCCGACGCCGCCTCCTATCGATCCGAGGGCGAGCGTCCTTGAGAATGTGGGGCTTTCGCTTGGACGGACAGCCGGCGTTCGTGATAGCGCGGAGAGCGTCTCTTATCTGCTCAACGGAAAGATCGCCGCGTTCGAGATTGTGGGCGACCGCCTTTATGCGGGGATGGGACAGCGTTTCGTTGTGTTCGATATTTCCGATCCCGCTCAACCGCAGGTGGCGAGCCAGGTGAGCATGGGGGGTGAAGTGGTCCAGGTGTTCGTGGTGAACGCGCAACTGGCTTATGCTGTTGTGAGATTCACCTACGATAGCGACCTTTACGCGCTCGATCTAAGCGCCCCCGCTCCCCGCATCGCGGCTCGCCTCGACGATGTGCCTATGGGGGCTTTTATTCTCCACAAGGCGGAACGCTTCTTTCTTGTTGGCCTAGACGGCTGGCTGGAAATATGGGATCTCGGAGATCCGCATCATCCCATTCGTCTGAGCGCCCGGGAAAAATTGTGGAGTGGTTACCATTTTTCGGACGCGCTTTTCGCCAACGATGCGCTTTTCGTCGCGCATAACGATGGCCTGACCCGCGTCGATGTCTCGGATCCCGAAAATCCGGTCGCGGTCGCCAATTTGCCCGGCTCTAGCGCCCAACTGATCGACGCGCGCGGAGACTGGCTTTATTCTCTGGATAACGAACAGCGCCTGATACGCGTTCTCGATATCTCTGACCCCGCCCAGTTTCAAGAAAAGGCGAGCATTGCCACAGGTTTTTCCTATGGTTTGCATCATTTGATAGTGCAGGGTGATCGGCTTTATTTCGTCCATCAGGGCTACACCACGACGCCAATAAGCATGAAGGTGTATGATGTCAGCGCGCCCCCTGAGATGACGCTATTGGCTACGCTCGATGTCGATTTTCTCGCAAATTCGAGCGAATTCACCATCATCCAAGAGGGGGTTTTGCTATCGGGCCATGAAAATGGCTTTCGAATCCATTCGTTGCTCGATCTCGCAGCGCCTCGCGAAATCGGAGGCTACGCTTTTCCTGGCAGAGTGACGGATGCGGCCTACGGCGGACCGGCGCGCCTCTATACTGTGGAGCCTGGCCTGGTGACGTTGTTGGATGTGAGCAACCCCATTTATCCGAGCGTGTTGTGGGCCGAGCGCTCGCAAGAGCGATGGAGCAGACTCATCGTTGGCGATCGTTATCTGAATCTGTTTAGCCCCAGATTTTACGATGGGTCGGGGTGGCGCGAGCCTGTAGTCACAGTGTACGATCGTCGAGCCTCACCCCAGCACAAGTTCGTTCGTCGCATCGCGGACGTATTTTATTTTGAAGGCGGGCTGCTTAGCGCGGGCGATCTTCTTATCGGCGTTGGCATCGATCGGGCGAAGTTGGTGATCATGGATGTGACGCGAGAAGGGGACGCCGCTTTCATTCATAATGCCGCGTTGGATGCAACAGAGATGGCCGTGCTGGCCTTGCGCGACCACATGCTTTTCGTGCGAGGGAAAGATGAGGCGGCGCGCTGGGGCGTTTATCAATACGACATTGCGGATCCGGCACACCCTCGTCTTGTGGGCGTTTATCGACATCCCGACAATCGCTATCCGACTTCGTTGCTCCTTTACAAACAGGTCGGTTATCTCTCCATTCAATATAGCCAACAAGACGTTAGAGAAACGCAAATAATTGTATTGCGTTTGGCCCCGGACGCCCCGCCTGAGAGCATTGGTCTTTATTCGGAAAGTTATTGGGGAACACCGATACAGGGGGTGATTTGGAACAATCGTCTACTGCACACCGGAGGCGAGCAACAGCAACTCAATTGGGCCGATATTTCTGATCCCGAGCATCCTCGTTTTACGCGTATAACATCGGCCATCCCCTATCTCAAGACCACATTCGATCAATTTGCGTTTTCAGTTCAACCAGGTCTCGGGCTATGGGTGTGGCGCTTGCCCGAGGCGGGAAGCATAATGCGGCTGAACGCGCAGCAAGGCGGGCGCACCTATGCCGTGGCCATGTGGCGCGGCAAAGCCCTGGTGGCCCGCGGCCATTATCTCTTTGTTTATGATGTGACCGCGCCGGACCAACCTGAATTGATGGCTTGGTCGCCTCCTTTGCCCGGGCAGATTTACGGCCTGACCGTGCAAAACGACATCGCCTACGCCGCGTTAGGCGAAGGGGGAGTGCTGACCCTCGCGCTTTCCGGCTCCCAACCGCCGCGACCTCTGGCCCGGCGCTCGGTTGCTTCCTTCGCCTGGAATGTAGCGGTGGATGGCGATCGGCTCTATGTGGCCGATGAAGGAGGATACGCCATCTTTGATTGCAGCGATCCGGCCAACCTGCAGCTACTAAAGCAAACGAGAAGCTCTTCCTTCGATGTGGCCGTTGTCGAGCATGCTCTGGCTCGAGGTTACATTCGTTACGTCGAGATCGACGACATATCCGATCTGAACAATATCGTTCGCAACGCGCTCTATCCTCCTCGCGCCGAAAACCTCGATTCAGACGGTCGCTTTTTCTATGCTGCTCAGGGTTATGAGGGAGTGCGAATTTACAACCCGGATTATGGAGCGGGTTATTACTTCCCTGTACAACAATATCCTCTCACCGGGTACGCCATGGACTTCGTTTTGCACGATCGGCAAGGTTATGCTCTCGATTGGTTCGGTGCATTGCGCCGTATTCCGCTCGATGACATTAGCAATCCCTCTCCAGCTATCGATACGCTTCAGCTTCCGCCTGAAGGTTGGAATGTGGCTTCGGACAATCAGCTCGCGCTGGTGAGCTTTCCATCTCAGGGCTTCGCCGTAGTGGAAACCGGCGACGCCATGCGCATGGCCTCATTGAACGCGTTTGACGCGGTCCAGACGGAATGGCTGTGGGCGTCTACGCGCCATCGCGTGGTCACTGGTGCGGAGAATGACCTTTACTTGCTCGATCTTCGCTCCGCTCCCGTCGAGCCGACTCTGGCTCATGTGCGTTTGCCCGCTCGCATGACCGCGTTGAGCGGTGTTGGCGAAACGGCCTACGCGGGCGACGTTCAAGGTCGCTTATTCATGCTGGATGCACGCGAAGAAGGCGGACTGAACATCTTGAACATGCTGGCGTTCGACGCGCCGGTGCGACGCATTTTGGTGCGCGAACCCTTGCTTTTTCTGTTGACGGGTGATGATTCACTCCAAATCCTCGACATTCAGTCTCCTGCTCGACCAACGCTTTTGACCACCCACCGCACGCCCGGTAAGATAAACGCCTTCGCCGCCACCCGCGATGCGCTCTATTTGGCCGTGCAAAATCACGGCGTTCAGGTGCTCGATATCCGCGATCCGGCGCAACCGCGCTTAGTCGAGACCATGTTGACGCTCAGCGAGGCGCTGCAATTGGCTGCTGACGACGCCCATCTTGCGATTTGGGAAGCCCATCCCGAAGGATGGCAGCCGGGACGCGGCATCGAGATCTTTAGCCTTGAGAACCCTCTCCATCCTACATACCGCTTCTACGCGCCTTACGCTTCGGCCGTTGACAAAATGCTCATTCATCAGGGTCGTCTTATCATAATGGAGCGCAACGGTTACATTCGCCAGTATCAGATCTCGGTGGCTCGCGCTTCTTTGTCGCCATGGGATGTGCAATTGCGGCCTGGCGGCGGCGTTAGAGATATGGCCGTGTTCGAAGACCAATTGTTTGCAGCCTCCCACGAAAGCGGAATACAACGTTATGGAGTGTCCACTTTATGGGCCCCTTTGATGATGCAACGGTAGTCTTGCCTAAGGCGTCTGGGCGGCGCTCCGCCGATGCAGATGATAGGACCATGGGACAATGAGACCATGACCAAGCCTAACCCCCATCGTCTATTTTCAAATCAGCCCGACCGCGGGCTTGCCCGCGACGGATAGGGATGAAAATCGCTTGCGCCGACCAAAGTAGACCATAGGACCAAGATAGACGATGGGCCTTTTGGTCTATGTTGGTCCTATGGTCTATGTTGGTCTGAGCGCTCATCAAAGCCTGTGCGACCGACATCGGACATCGGACATTGGACTTCGGACTTATTTCAAAGTAGACGCTTCAAATGTCGATAAAACGGGCCGTTCACCACCTTTTTCTCGCCTCCGCCCTGGGCCTTCTTCTTAGCGCTGCGCTTCTCGTCCTTCTCTCGCAGCCAAAGGCTCGCGCCGCGCCCGCGCCGCGCGTTTCTGAACCCAGGCCGCCCACGCCCACACCCCCATTTCCTCCCTCGCCTTCTCACCCCCTCGCGCCTTCGCTCCCTCGCCCTCTCGCTTCTTCTCACCCTCGCCCTCTCGCCCCCGTCCTCCCTCGCCCACTCG
>JAADII010000042.1 GCA_013151415.1 Chloroflexota bacterium | reverse complement strand
TCGGCGAGATCGATGAGGTTTTCCAGGGCGTCGGCGCGAGCCAGGGGCGGGAAAGTGCCGTGCAGCGCGCCGATGACATCGACCTGGCCTTCACCGGCCTGTTGTCCGGCGAGCACCGCGTCGATCAGGGGTCCTTCTTCCGAGGCGGTGAAGTCAAAGCCGCCCTTGGCCAGGATGGCGCGGAACTTTTCTTGCTCCTCCACGGGCACAAACTGAGTGGAGAAGAAAATCACATCCTCTTTGGTGATCTCGACCGGAGTGGGCGTGGGTTGGGGCGGCGCTTCGGTGGGCGCGGCCGTGGGTTGAGCCGGCGCTTCGGTGGGCGCAGCTGTAGGCTCGGGCGTGGCCTGGCCTGCGCAGGCCGCCAGCGCCAACACGGCTATGATCACAAAAAGTAGAAGTCGAACATGACGAAACATCTGCTTGCCTCCTTTGAGACGAAAGGGCATGGTTCATTCGAGAAAGAACAGATCGGACGAGACTTCAGGGATGCGATACGAAAGTATGGGATGGGATGGCGCTCACCTCCTTTTGTTCGGGTGAAGAACAAGGGCGAAATTTGGGCTGATAGGGTTTTGAATCGAGTATCGAAAGCGAGGAATAAGCAGGAGAATAAATAATGATGTCATAATGTAGTTACAAATACATCAACCATCTTAACCGATGCCCGGACTCGTGTCAAGAGCTTTTTTCTCGATGTTCAATGATTCATATGACCGGTAGACCCGTTGCGCCGCCAATGCGCTCGGCCGCGCGTCGCGCGGCCTCTTTGCAAGAGCGTTCGCCAGTGAGCGCGAACTCGATCATTTCCTGAAAATGTGAGGAAATGCGCTGGTAGACCGGCGAAGATGGGCGGCTTCGGGCGTGGGCCACCAGGGGCGCGGTCTGACTCAGGAAGCCGTCATCTTCGCGGCGAATGGCTTCGGCCACCGAAACATAGGCGCTGTTGTGCCCGGTGTTGCGACTGAAAGTCGAGAGTATCTCGGGCGTGATCATCCGTTCGAGCAAAGCCAGGGCTTTTTGGGGATGAGCGGATTGGCGGTAGATGCCGTATGTCATGCCGCCCACCAGTGTGGCGGGCGCGCCTTGTGGTCCCGCCGGTAGCAGTGAGAATCCGACGTGTTCCAGAAATGCCGGCATGTCCCAGCCGGCAATGGCGCGGATCATGTAGTTTTCGTAGGTGCCGCCCAACGCCATGGCCACCTCGCCCCGACCAAAGGCCTTCACCGCGCTGTCCCAGCGATACGCGATCGCGCCCGGCGAGGCCAGTTTTTCCTTTTGAAGCAATCGTTTCAGGAAGGTCAACGCCTCGACCGTGGTTGGCCGTCCCAAAACCACCTGCCCCTCCTCGATGATGTCGGCTCCGAAGCTCCAGAGGAACGGTAGAAGCTGGTAGGTTGTGGTTTCCCCGCCCGCACGACCACCAACGAACGCCAGAGGATACGCGCCCATGCCGTAACGAGCCCGCACCCGCGCCCCGCGCAAATGACGTCCTACTTCGATGAGTTCTGACCAGGTTTGCGGTGGTTTTAGCCCCTCGGCGGCAAACCAATCCCGACGATACCACAAAACGGTCGTGTCCGCGTTGGTGGGTATGGTGTAAAGAGTGTTTTGATAGCTGTTGGCGGTCAGCACCGGGGGATACAAGCCCCGCTTCACTCGATCCGCCCATGCCGAATCCACCTCTTCGGGCGAGAGCAGGTAGCGGCGATGCGCGAATTCGGCCACCCAAACAGAATCGAGCAGAGAAATGTCGGGCGCTCGGCCTTGCGCCACGCTCAGGGTTAGGCGATCATAAAGCCGAGGCAAGGCCACGATTTCGCAGTCCAGCTCCAGTCGGTCATCAGGATGTTCCCGATTCCAAAGGTGCAAGGCTTCTTCCAAAGGCCATTGCCAGCGAGAGTCGGACAAAATCACGCGTAAAGTGGTGAAGGTTTCGGGTCTGGGGGCGACGAACGTGCCGCGTCCCGCCCGCCTTGTCAAGACGCCTTCGCGCACCAGTTCCAGGAGCGCCTGGCGCACCGGCGTGCGGCTGATTTCGTACCGTTCGCATAACTCCGCCTCGGTCGGCACTTTATCGCCAGGACGCCATTCGCCCCGCTTGATCTGTTCCTGAATCAAGAGCTTGAGTTGATAGTAAATTGGAATGGGAGAATTGCGGTCGATACTGTCCAAAACGGTCACCCCTGAGAATAGCCGATTTGCTATATTGTCATTACATTACTATTTTACGCTAGATGGGGGCGTGCGTCAAACGCGCCTTCGGAGAGAAGAAGACAATCGTTCGCCACCTGCAAGGCGCGCATGATTCGTCGGCCGTCAATCGGGTGGGCATTGTTGGCTCCATCAGGATATCTTCACGGCAAGCTGTTGCAGCGCCGCTCATGACGCATACGCTAGAGGCGGCGTCGCCGGTTGCTGAAAGGAAAAAGTTTTCTCATAACTCCGATTGTATAACATCCCATGACCTGAATCAAAGCGCGCTTGCATATATGGGGGCGATGATGGTATGCTTACTTCCATTCAACAATGACCGCGCCATTCACTCACTGCACGAGGGCCGCCTATGGAGCTTCCCGTGACCGCTGACGTTGTCGTTATCGGCGGTGGCATCATCGGAGTCAGCATCGCTTATCATCTTTCTCGCATGCGCGCGGGGCGTATCATCTTGCTCGAACGGAAGCATCTCGCTGCTGGGGCAACGGGGATGAGCAGCGGGTTGGTGCGGATGCATTACGACAACCCAATCGAGGCCACATTCGCCCATAGAAGCTTCGATACGTTTCGGTATTTCGACGAGCTTGTGGGCGGGGAGTGTGGCTTTGTGCGCACGGGTTTTGTGCGCATCGTCAAGCCTCACCATCTTGAGCCGTTGAAGGCCAATGTGGCCATGATGCGAGAGATCGGCATTGAAACGCGCTTGATTTCCAGCGATGAGCTTAAAGAAATGGCCCCATATATGGTGGTGGATGACTTTGCCATCGCGGCCTACGAACCTGAGTCCGGTTATGCAGATCCGCATCTGACCACCATGAGTCTGGCCGAGGCCGCTCGTCGCCATCGCGCCCAAATCCTTCAGGGCGTCGAAGTGCGGGGAATCGATATCGCGGGCGCTCGCGTGCGTGGTGTGC
This sequence comes from Chloroflexota bacterium, assembly GCA_013151415.1. Taxonomy (GTDB): domain Bacteria; phylum Chloroflexota; class Anaerolineae; order J102; family J102; genus JAADII01. The sequence continues at coordinate 38,911 of JAADII010000042.1, read as the reverse complement.
AGACTTCGCGTGGGTTCATCGCCACGGATACCGTCGTCAACGCGGCCGGGCCGTGGGGCGCGATGGTGGCGGCCATGGCGGGTCTCGAAATCGACCTCACCCTCGCCCTGCATCAGGCCACCATTCTGGAGACGCCGCCCGAGATTCCAACGCCGCATCTCACTTTTATCGACCGCATCAACGGCGTTTACGCCCGGCCCGAGACCGGCGGCCTCACGCTAACCGGCATTTCCGGAGGCGAGCATAACAAGGTCATCAAGCCGGTCGAGCTGGACCATTACAGCGAGACGCTGATGCCTGCCATCCAATATCAGGCTCTGGAGCGCCTTTGCGCGCGCATTCCTCGCATGGAGACAGGCCGGGTGCGCAAGGGCCACGTGGGCGTCGAAGGGTATTCGCCAGATGGCCACGCTTTGCTGGGTCTTGCGCCGGGGATCGAAGGATTTTATCTGGCCATCGGCATGAGCGGGCATGGGTTCAAAGAAGGCCCCGCCATCGGCCAGGTTATGGCCGAGCTGATTTCGAACGGTCGCACCGATGTGGTTGATATCGCGCCTTTGCGCGTGACCCGATTTGAGGAGGGCCAGCCCTACCAGGGGGCTCATCCCTACCTTTGAAGCGCTCCGTCTCTTTTCAGTTGCAAGAAAGTTGACTTGACAATCATCGATAGATCATCTACATTTTAGCGTATTCTCGCCTTTGTGCGTTCTCGCCAGCTTGTCGCCGCCTGGAAAAACGAACCGGGGATGGGGGAGCGAATGCCCGCCAATCGGTCATTCTTTCCCTTCACTCACGGCATCCTTTTTTGGTGCGGCGCGATTTCCGCGATCGCGCCCTCTGTTCTCGGGTTCGACGGGTCGCTATGCGGTCCTTCATCCATCTCACTTTCCAAACCGTTACTCAACTCACTCAAAAAGGAGGAGCCTAATGAAGCGCTTCGTATTACTTGGTAGCATCCTACTGCTGTTGTTGTTCGCGTTGGCGGCATGCGCTCAGGCCACACCCGGCGCTCCGGCCGAGGAGCCGCCGGCTGCTCAACCCACGGAGAAGCCGGCCGAACCTACGGAGAAGCCCGCCGAACCCACCGAGGCGCCCCCTGAGCCGAGCGAGCCAATGGTTTTGCGCTACGCCGACAAAGCGGCTGATCTGGGCACCATGGACCCCCATTTTGCGGCCGCCACCAACGACCGCAATCTGGTGGACATGATTTTCAATGCTCTGGTGCGCTATAAGCCCGGCGACGGCTCCACCTTTGAACCCGATCTGGCGGTCAGCCTGCCCGAACCGGAGGTCGTGGATGGCAAACAAGTGTGGACCTTCGAGTTGCGCAAAGGCGTGATGTGCCAGGAGACAAAGGAAACCCCGGCCTATGAACTCACTTCCGAGGACGTGGTCTACTCTTTGCAAAAGTCGGCCAATCCCGACACTTCGGCTTATGCCGGGGAATACAACGGCATGACCGTGGAGGCTCTCGACGACTACACGGTGAAGATCACATTGGAGCAGCCCATTTCGCCCATTTTGTTCTTCCCCAAGGTGGCGGATTACGCGGGCGGCTTCATCATCTGCAAACAGCATTATGAAAATGTTGGCGCGGAGGGCTTCAAGACCAATCCCGCCGGCACAGGCCCCTTCAAGTTTGAAAGCTACACGCCGCAAGACAAGGTTGTGCTTGTGGCCAACGACGCCTACTTCCGCGGTCGCCCCAAGCTGGACCGGGTGGAGTATCGCTTCATGCCCGAGCTCAACAGTCGAGAGTTGGGCCTGAAATCGGGTGATCTGGATGTCATCAACGGCCAGAACGAAAGCGATTGGGTCAAGCGCATGGATCAGGAAGAGGGCATCAGCGTGGACGTCTACGGCGTGGGCGAAGTGGCGACCATTCACTTCAACACTTCGGTCAAGCCTCTGGATGACGTGCGCGTGCGCAAAGCCATCGCCTATGCGCTGGATCGCGATGAGTTCCTGGCCCTGTTTGGCGGCCCGCCTGTGGCCGAGAAGGTATACTCTGCGGTGCCTGCGAAATTCCTGCCCGGCGGCCTGACCAAGGAAGAGGTGGAGGAACTGGGCCTGGACTATGCTCGCGACCTGGAGAAAGCCAAACAATTATTGGCCGAAGCCGGATATCCTGACGGCTTCTCGCTCGAGGTGGTCTCCTCAGAGCGCGAGTCCTATCTGAAGCCTTACACGAGCATGCAGGCTCAGTTGGCCAAGATCGGCATCGACATCAAGATCACCACGGTGGACCACTCCAGCATGCATAAGCTCATTCGCCAGGATGTGAACCCCATCGTCGTCTACGTGGCCTGGCGACCCAACGCGGATGTCTATCTCACCCGCTTCTATCATTCCGATTCCATCGTGGTCACCGGCGCCAAGCCCGACACGAACTTCTCTCATTACGCGGGCATCGATGATCTGATCGAGGCGGCGCGCGTGGAGCAAGACGCCGACAAGCAGGTGCAGATGTGGAAGGATGCTCAGATCAAGCTCCTGGAAGAGATGATCTCCTATCCCATCCTCTACATGAACCAGGTCACTGCTCGACACGATTACGTCGATTATGGGCATGAGCTCAAGTCGGTGCTTGCGCTCTATCCGCAAATCGACGAGACCACAACCATCAACAAGTAGTCGTCTCCGCAGCTCGGTCGGGGGCCCAAAAATGGGCTCCCGACTTTTCCCAGAATCGACCGGGAGCGGGAGACCGGGGCTCAGGGAATGAGTCGGCCTTGGTTCCCGGTCGATTCTTCATTGTTTTGCGAGCCGCCGCGCGCGCCGACAACGACGCCATGTCTGAGTAGGTTGAGGTTTTCGTTTCATTCATTTCCTTGGAGCAATGCGCTGATGATTCGATATATCGCTTCTCGATTGCTTCTGGCCATTCCCACCGTCCTGGCTGTGTTGACCCTGGTTTTCTTTGTCGTGCGGGTGATTCCTGGCGATCCAGCCACTGCGGCGCTGGGCGACTACGCCTCGCAAGAGGCGGTGGAGGCTCTGCGCGAGAAAATGGGGTTGAACGATCCCCTATATGTGCAATATTTTCGTTTTCTGAGCGATCTATTGCGGGGCGATTTGGGCACATCGATGATCACCGGCAAGGAGATCAGCGATCTGGTGAGACAGGTGCTTCCCTACACCCTCGAGCTCACCATCACGGCCATTTTCATAGGCACGATTTTGGGCGTGCCTTTGGGCATTTACACCGCGCGACATGTCAACACCTCAATCGATTACATAGGCCGGGTGGTGTCTCTGGCGGGGCTTTCGGTGCCGGCGTTTTATCTCGGCATCTTGATTATGCTGACATTCGCCTATAAAATTCCAATATTTCCGGCCGTGGGCGGGGGTGATCTCACCGATTTGAACAGCAATCTCAGGCATTTGGTGCTTCCGGCCATGACATTGGGGCTGATCATGACCGCGTCCGTCACCCGGCTCACCCGCTCCGCCATGTTGAACGTGCTCAAAGATGATTATGTTCGCACGGCTCGGGCTAAGGGATTGAGCGAGCGCATCGTGGTGTTGCGCCACGCCCTGCGAGCCGCGCTGGTGCCCATTGTCTCCATCATCGGCGTTTGGGCCGCCAGCCTGGTCGCCGATTCGGTGCTCACCGAAACCGTTTTCGCGCGGCCCGGTCTCGGCAAGATGCTGGTCAGCGCCATCATGCAGCGAGATTATACGCTCCTGCAATCGGTGATGGTGATTTATGCACTTTTCGTTGTGGGCATCAATCTCATAACGGACATCATCTACAGCTTCGTTGATCCTCGCATTACCCACTGAGGTGCACGGCATGAAAGATAAATTCGATGAAGCCATTGAAACCCAGATTGTAGACGCCACCGAAGCGCCTGTTGTGCGCCTGCGTAGTCAGCGCAAACGCCTGTTCCGAACTTTTATTCGCAATCGTCCCGCCATTTTGGGCGTTATTCTCATGTTGTTGGTCGTTTTTATGGCGCTTTTCGCCGATGATTGGTTCATCGCGGTTTTTCAAGGGCGAGATCCGCAACCCCTATTGGCTCCTTACGATCCTCTGGAGCAGGACACCGCCAACCGGCTGGCGCCTCCCAGCCGCGAGCATTGGATGGGCCTTGATTCTTATGGTCGCGATATGCTCTCGCGCATCATCTACGGTTCACGCGTCTCCCTGCTGGTGGGCATTGTCTCCGTGATCATCGGCGGGGTCATCGGCGCGCTGATGGGGCTTATGGGCGGTTATCTGGGCGGCAAGACCGAAAACGTGCTCATGCGCGCGGCCGATATTCTCATGGCCTTTCCCAGCCTGATTATGGGCTTGATGGTGTTGGCCGTATTGGGAGGCGGCCTGTTCAATATGATCCTCGCCATTGGCATTGTGCTTGCGCCCACGTTCGCTCGCGTGGCCCACAGTTCGACGCTAAGCGTGAAACAAAACGAATATGTCGAAGCCGCTCGCAGCATCGGCGCCAGTAATTTCCGCATTGCGCGGCTTCATGTGTTGCCCAACATCGTAAGCGAACTCGTTGTCTTGGCCAGCATCTGGATCGCCAGCGCGATTCGCGTCGAGGCCAATCTCAGTTTCATTGGTCTGGGCGTGTCGCCTCCCACGCCGGCCTGGGGCTCCATGATTCGCGACGGCACAAAATACCTGTTTCAGGCGCCCTGGGTCTCTCTTTTTCCCGGTCTGGCCATCTTGATCACCGTTCTCGCGTTCAACCTGTTGGGTGACGGCCTGCGCGATGTGCTGGATCCCAAACTACAAAACTAAATCCATGTTGGCGTTCTCATGACAACTCAACGCGTGGACACCCTTATCATTGGCGGCGGCGTCATCGGCGTATGCGCCGCCTATTTTCTTGCCGAGACCGGTCGTTCGGTCACTCTGGTGGAGAAAAACGACATTGCCAGCGGCGCGTCATACGGCAATGCGGGTCTCATTGCCGTGGATCACGCCATCCCTTTGCCTGCGCCGGGCGCGCTCACCCAGGGCCTGCGCTGGTTGCTCGATTCAGCCAGCCCCTTCTATATCAAACCCCGACTGGATCCCGACCTGATCCGCTGGCTCTGGCTCTTTCGCGGCGCGTGCAAACGAGAGAAGATGCTGAGGGCCATTCCCATTCTACTGGCTTTGGGTCGCGCCAGCATCGCCCTATATGATGAGATGCACGCGCGTCACCCGTTGGAGGACGCATACCAGCGGCGAGGCCGTCTCTTTCTCTATCGCACGCAATCGGCCCTGGATCATGCCAAGAGAGAGTTGGAGCTATTGCAGCAGTTTGGCGTGAGGGGCGACGTGTTGGATGCGGTCGCGGTGCATGAGCGATTTCCCCCCGCAAGTTCGGCTGTGATAGGCGGCGTATTTTACGAAGATTACGCCCATTTTTCGCCCCACCATTTTGTGAAGAACCTCGCCCGCGTGGCGCAGAGCCTGGGCGCGGATATTCGCCAGCGCACCGAGGTGTTGAGTTTCGAGACTTCGGGCAAGCGCATCGCCAAAGTGCGCACCACGCGCGGCGATTTTCAGGCCGAAGCCGTCGTGCTCGCGGCCGGCGCATGGTCGGCGCCGTTGGGGCGGGCGTTGGGCCTGCGTTTGCCCATCCAGCCCGCCAAGGGCTACAGCATCACGGCCCGGCGTCCGGCCGATTATCCTGAATTGCCGGTTCAGCTTTCAGACGACATGGTCGCTGTCACTCCAATGGGCGATGCATTGCGTTTCAGTAGCACGCTGGAGATGGCCGGTTTCGACATGCGCATCAATCAGCGCCGCATCGACGCCTCGCGACGAGCCATGCGCGACTACGTGCGCGCAGGCGGTGAATTGGAGGAGATCGAGCTGTGGCGCGGCTTTCGGCCCATGTCGCCCGATGATCTCCCCCTCATTGGCCGCAGCGCCGCCCTGGGCAATCTCATTGTCGCGACCGGCCACAGCATGTTGGGCATGACTCAGGGTGCAATAACCGGCAAATTGGTGTCCCAGCTCATCGCTGGCGAACCCCCTGATCTCGAGCTAACCCCCTTCTCACCCGACCGATTTTGAGCATATGAAAATCACTAAGGCGCATATTTATCTGGGTCAGATTACAGGTCGAAGGCCCATCCTCGTCCAGCTGTTCACCGATGAGGGATTTACAGGCGTGGGGCATGCCGCGGTGGATTACGGCATTGGCGCCACGGCGGCCGCCGGCATGATCAAAGACCTGGTCGAGGCTGTCATTTTGGGGCAGGACCCGTTTCCCATCGAGGCATTGTGGAACCGGATGTACGACGATTCCTTCTGGGCCAAGGGAGGCGGGCCCATTGTCTTCTCGGGCATGAGCGCCATCGAACAGGCCTTGTGGGATATCAAGGGCAAGGCGCTGGGCGTTCCCGTTTATGAATTGCTGGGCGGAAAATATCGCGACCGGGTTCGCGTCTACGCCAATGGCTGGTCTTTTCGTTCATCTACGCCCGATGAGTTCGCCCGCGCCGCGGAGAAAGTGGTGGCCGATGGCTACACGGCTCTAAAGCTTTATCCCCTGGCCACGCCCGACCGCAGCGATTCATATGGGCGCATTCGGCATGTATCCCTGCGCTCCATTGATCGCGAGGCCGAGCGTTTGGCGGTGGCGCGCGTGCGCGCGGTGCGCGATGCCGTGGGCTGGGATGTCGATGTGTTGGTGGATGTGAGCGCGGAGCTCACCACCGACGCCATCATCCGCATTGGGCGTCAACTGGAGGAGTTCGATCTTTTCTTCCTGGAGGAGCCGGTCGATCCGTTCGATGTGGGGGCCTTGAAAAAAGTGTCGGAACATGTCAACATCCCCATAGCCGTGGGCGAGCGTCTTTACACCCGTTATGGCTTCCGCGAGGTGATGGAGCGCCACGCCGCGGACATATTGCAGCCCGACGTGGGCAACACGGGCGGCTTGATGGAGACCAAAAAGATCGCGGCCATGGCCGAGGTCTATAACATGAAGATTCAGCCCCACCATGCCGGGGTGACGCCCGTGGCCACGGCCGCGGCCCTGCACCTGGCCCTTTGCATCCCCAATCTGAGCATTGTCGAATTGTACCCCTATCGCCCGGCCGAGCATTACGCCATTGTCGATCATGCGCCCGAACATGATCGCGAAGGCAGCTATTTGCCCGCGCCCACTCGTCCTGGCCTGGGCGTGGAGCTGGTGGAAGCGCGCGTCGCGCCCTTCTTGTGGGCGGTGTGTGAAAATTCATAGCCCTTGTGGGGTCTCGGCGCAAGCCGGACGAGGCCCCGACCGTTGTTCAAGGAAATGGTGCGTGAGCCATGACCAAAAAAGTGGAGGTTCTCTGGTTAAGTCAAGAAGATGTCATTGCCGCGGGCGGGCTGGACATGGCCGCCACCGTCGCGGAACTGGAGGACGTGTTTCGTCTGCACGCGGAAGGGGATTATGTGTTGCCCGAAAAGATCGTGTTGGATTGGAAAGAGCCGCCCCCTGGCGAGCTGCACGATCATATCAACATCATGCCCGGATATGTGGGAGGCCGTTTCGATACGGTGGGGCTGAAGGATATCGCCAGTTTCCCACGCAATCCCCACCGGCGCGGCCTGCCGCGCGCGTCGGCGCTGCTTGTGTTGCACGACACCGAAACCGGTTTGCCGTTGGTGGTCATGGACGGCGCGCTCATCAGCGCCATGCGCACAGGCGCGGCTACTGGCGTGGCGGCTCGCTATTTGTCGCGCGAAGATGTGCGCCGGGTGGGGCTTATCGGCGCCGGGGTTCAATGTCGCACTCAATTGATGGCCTTGAAAGTGGTGCGGCCCGGCGTCCGGCAAGGCCTGGTCTACGACATTCGCCGGGATCGGGCTCGCGCGTTCGTGGACGAAATGAACGCGCGTTTGGATGTGCAACTGACTGTGGCGAGCAGCCTGGAAGAGGTGGTCCGTCAGGCCGATGTCTTGATTACGGCCACGACCACCACCCGGCCCATTGTCCGCTCGGGATGGCTGAGGCCGGGTAGTTTCTACGCGCACGTTTCCGGTTATGAGGCCGAATACGACGTGCTGCGTCAGGCGGACAAGATCGTTGTGGATGACTGGAACACGGTGAAACATCGCATGTATTCGACCGTGGCCCTTATGTGGCGCGACGGTCAGTTTGCGGATGACGATCTTTACGCCGAATTGGGGCAAATCGTGATAGGTCGGAAACCGGGTCGAGAGAGCGACGAAGAGATTATTATTTTCAGTCCCATTGGCATGGGTTTGCACGATCTGGCCGTGGCCCGACGCATTCACCAGAACGCGCGGCAAAAGGGCCTGGGCCAGATCGTTACACTTTGGGAGCGGCCATTATGGATGTAAACGCACGCGATATCTTCGATTTGTCGGGTCGGGTGGCCATTGTCACCGGCGGATGCAGCGGCATTGGGCGGGCCATGGCCGCGGGGCTGGCCCGTTACGGCGCGCGCGTCGCGTTGGCGGGCCGAACCCTTTCCAAATGCGAGGCCGTGGCGAACGAGTTGCACTCGGCGGGCGCGGACGCGCTGGCCCTGCAAACCGATGTGAGCCGGCCAGAGCAGGCCCAACAGATGGTGGCGCGCACAGTTGAGCATTGGGGCCGGCTCGATATTCTCATCAACAACGCGGCCGTCTCGCAAGGCGTCCCCGCATTGGATATGACCGTGGAGGAATGGCGTCGGGTGATGGCCATCGATCTGGATGGCGCGTTCTATTGCTGTCAGGCTGCGGGCCGGGTGATGAAGGAGATGGGCGGCGGGTCCATCATCAATATCACCTCGTTGTCGGGCTTGTTGGGCTACGCCAATCAGGCGGCCTACGCCGCGGCCAAAGGCGGTCTCACCATGCTCACCCGCGCCCTGGCCGTGGAATGGGCCCCACATGGCATCCGCGTAAACGCCATCGCGCCCACCTGGTTTTACACCCCCATGAGCAAACACATCCTGGATGATCCGGAGAAACTGGCCGAAAAAGTCAAGAGCATTCCCTTGGGCCGCGTGGGCCAGGATGATGACATCGTAGGCGCTGCAATTTTCCTGGCCTCGGACGCGTCGAAATACGTCACCGGACACATCCTCAGCGTGGATGGCGGTAAATTTGGTCTATTGGGCGAGTGGTAGTCATGAGGTCTCTTTCATCGGTATCGCCGCGGACTCGCCCGCCGTCGAACTGTTTAGAAACTCAACGGCCACCGAAGCCATGACCGCCGCGGCAATGGGGAGCGCGTCCTCATTGATGTCGAATCGGGGGTTGTGATGCGGCCCGCGCGCGCCGTCTTCTGGCTCCGCACCCAACATGATGTAGCATCCCGGCACGCGGTTCAATATCTCCGACATATCCTCCGCGACCATGATGGGCGTGATCTGGGTGATCTGCTCTTCAGCGACGACGCGGCGCGCGGCCTTGTAGGCGATGGCGGTCATGCGTTCATCATTGATCACCGGAGGCGCGTACTCGTTTTCGATGACCTCGAATCGATAACTGGCCCCGTGCATCGCCGTCACCCCGGCCAACACCTCCTCCATGCGGCCAATGAGTCGCTCGCGCACCGACAAATCGAAGGTGCGCAAGGTGCCTTCCATGATCACTTCTTCGGCAATGACATTGAACGCTTTGCCGGCCCGAAAGCTGCCAATGGAGAGCACGGCCGTGTCGTGCGGCGAGATATTGCGACTGACAATATGGTGGAGCGCGTTGGCCGCTTCGATCCCCACCAACACCGCGTCGATGGTCTCTTCGGGCACGGCCCCGTGCCCGCCTCGGCCGGTGATGACAATGACGAAATGATCGCTGGCGGCCATAAGCGGGCCGGGCTGCACCACTAGCATGCCCAGGGGAAACTGGTTCCACAAATGGAGGGCGAAGGCCGCATCAGGCCGCGGGTTTTCCAGCACGCCGTCGCGGATGGTGGCCCTGGCGCCGCCCGCTTCCTCCTCGGCGGGTTGGAACAGGAATTTCACCGCGCCGGGCCATGCATCGCGCGTCTGGCTGAGCATCTCGGCCACGCCCATGCCGATGGCGGTGTGCCCATCGTGCCCGCAGGCGTGCATGATCCCAGGATGCTGGCTGGCGAAGGGCAAGCCGGTGGCTTCGTTCACGGGCAATGCGTCCATGTCGAAGCGCAATAGCACGACCGGGCCGGGTCCATTCCCCTCGATGACGCCGACCACCCCGGTTTTCCCCACGCCGGTGGTGACTTCAGCGCCCAATGCATCGAGGTGACGGGCGACAATTTCAGCAGTGCGAAATTCTTGAAAACTGAGCTCGGGATGTTGATGAAAATCTCGCCGCCAGGCGACGAGTTTTGGCGCGATGGTTTGGGCAAGCGCTAGAAAATCAGTCATGATGAGATTGCATCATCCTCTTGTCTTTTCATTTATTATCGGCGGGCGGTTGTTCGCGACGCCTGATTATCATGTTGCTCGGCCACCCCCGCTCGCTGGTCTCGACGCTAGGGAAAATCGCGTCGCTGACCTTCGAATTGACCACAGCATCGGTCAATGGGGCGGGAGCAGGGCAATGGTGCAACGAAGCCAATGGGATGTTGGCGCGGACCGTCTACGTCTGCGTTTGTTCGTCATTGTACAGCACAGGCGATGCATGTTCAAGTCGCCCCTCGCGTCTCACGCCATTCGCCCTGTTGCAGGAGCTATGGCTCGCCCCACAACCGTTTCAAGATTTCTTGCATATGCTCGAAGGCCAACGCGTCCCAGGGCGCGTCGTCCGGCCCGAACCAGCGCGCTTCGGTCACATCGTCGCCCGGCCTCAACTCACCTCCCACCACGGTCGCCTCGAAAAGCAGAAACGCGCCCTGTTTGTTTGGGTCGGCCAGGCGATACACCTCGAGCACCCGACCCACCGCGACGCGCAGGCCCGTCTCCTCCTCCACCTCGCGCTTGAGCGCCTCGCGCGGCTGTTCATCGTATTCCACAAACCCTGAGGGCACGGCCCAATAGCCGATGCGCGGGACCACGCCGCGCCGAATGAGCAGAACGCGGCCGTTTTGCATCACCACCGCGCCCACGGCCAACTTGGGGTCGCGAAAATGGATGAACCCGCACTCGGGGCAATACGCGCGCTCCCGGCCAAAACGATGCCCGCGTTCCAGTCGATGACCGCAACGCGGGCAATAGACAAACTCGTTCCGATTCATTCAGCCTATATCCTTATCCGGCGTCCTCAACCACCGCGCGGGCCGCGCGAATGTTGCCCAAGGGCGAGGTGACCAACGTGACGCAGCCCGTAGCCAGGATGAAGCCGCGGCCCTGGGTCTGCGCGATCGCGTCCAGCGCCTCGGCTCGCACATCCGCGGGCGTTCCCAGCAGCATGGTCTCGCGTTGGCGCAGCCCCCCAACCAACGCGCCGTCGAAGCGAGAGCGGGCCTCGGCCAGCGAGGGCGCGCCTTCGCGGTCATGCCAGTTTACAGCCTGCACCGGATAGTATTCGGCCAGGTCGAAATACGCGTCGGCCGCGTGCAAATGCAGCAAATTGAACCAAAAGAGCTCGTTCGCGGCTTTCAAGATTTCCATGTCGTAGGGCCGTCCAAAACGCTCGTATTCCTCGCGTGTGAGTTCGCGAGGCGTGGCCAGTTGCACCGCGTAGAAGATGCCGGAGACGCCCGTGTGTTGGATAGCCTCGAGAAAGCGAATGGTGGTTTCGGTGATCGCGGCCAGGGCATCCTCCACCGCGTCGGGATGCATGCGCACATGCGCGAGCACATCGCGGCTTCCGGCCAGGTATTTAATCTGCGCGGTGGGGCTGAAAATGGTCTGGATGAATGGTGTGTCGTCGTTCAGGCCGCGGCCAATGAGCTCGAGACAGCGCACCTGGCCGCCCAATCGTCCTTGGTGCGGGTCTTGCGGCTGAATCGCGGCCCAATCTTCGGCGCGACGCATAGGATGAGCGACATAGCGGCGATTGCCTTCATCGCCTCCAACCCATTTCGATTCCGCCCCCCAGGCTTCGACGCAAAAGCCCGAATCGGGACTGACCTTGACAAAGTCGAAATCATGCTGAGCCTGCCAGTCGAGCGTGGAGCGCGCCAGCTCTTCGGGGTTTTGGTCGTCGCCGGGCCAGTGTCGCCATAGCGCGATGCCGGGCCGGTCCGCGGTTTCTCCGGCCATGAGCCGTTCGATGCGTTCGCGTTTGCTTAGAGTCATAGAGAATCTCCTTTCAGCCGATGTTTGGGGTTGCGTTTGTTTCTGAATTTCAGTAATTTGCGATCACGCCATCTACGATGACGGTTTTCCCGGCGGCATACAGGTCATCAGCGAACACCTCCCCCGCGCCGATGACCACGTCGCCTCCTCCCCGAATTTCCAATGCCTGGGCGGCGTCTATGCGGCCAATGGCGGCCACAAATAGAAGAGCCAGCCATACGAATGCGACGTTCCTCCGGTGTTTCATGGTTTTTTTCCTCAGGCTTCGATAAATAGCGACGAACGTTTGGAAAATTCGAGAGCGTTCGCTTCCTCGTCCATCTCAAGCAGTGCGTCTGGCCAGGTGGTAAATGATGTCGCCATCAGACACCACAGCAATGGGGCGCCACTTATCCTTTTCGCGCTGCGCCACAACCACGCGGTGGATGCAGTGTTCTAGCAGCTTTTCTGCCGCCGCTTGCAAAGTCGCATCTGGATCAATGGTCACCACATTGGTGGTCATCCAGGCGCTGGCGGGTTGGTTGCGCCAGTCATTGGGGCGCTTCAAGGCTGCGCGCAGAAGGTCGGTGCGCGTGATAATGCCCAGCAAATAACCGTTGTCGTCCACCACGACCAACGAGCTGATATCCTCTTCGGTCAGAATGTCGGCGACCGCGTGCAAGGAAGTATGGGGAGGCGTGGCCCAAATGCCCAACCGTTTCGCAGCCAATACATTGACGGTTTTCATATGGATGCGCAAACCATGAGAGATGTGAAGGCGTGGTTCATTTTATCACAACTTTAGCACCATTGACCTCTTTCCGTCAACCTTAATCGCCCAGGGCCTTGACTTCGCCCTAAGATTTTTCAAACACGCCTATGACGCTCTCGCCTTCCTCGGGCAGGCATTCGCGCGTGGCCTGGCGGGGGTCGAGGCAAGCGCGTATCGCGGCGGCGCTTTCCTTTTCCAGAGGAAGCAAGCCCAATCGGGCCAGAGGGACGGCCATCTCCACCAGATTCTCGCCCAACCGACTCTGCACCGGCCCCAAGCTAACAGGAGCGGCCCCGGTGACGCGGTAGAAGAACATGGTGGTCTGGCCGCGGCCCAGGCTGAGCAGAAATTCGCCCGCGTTGGTGCGTAGATGAATCTCGACATCGTGTTCGCTCGGCCGCGCGTTTAGCTCCAGCCGCAGGTAGAGATAGGCCTCGTCGTTGCCGTAGCGCAGGGCGCGGATGAGCCCGCCCGCCTGCTGCATGGCGCCGCTGGAGGCGGCCGGTTGCAACACGCCCGCGCGGCCCCATTGTGCGGTGGGGTCGGGGTTGGCGTCGAGGAGCGGGGTGAAAAAGGCGGGGGTCGGCCGCGGTCGTCGGCCTATGCCCTGGATGGGGGTCATGTCCGCGGCCGGGGGCACGAGATGCATGGCCCGATAGGCCGCGTCCAGGTAATCGAGAAAGGCCTGATCGAAAAGCGCGTCCTGGTCGCTGCTGTTGCGATGCGAGTACCACCAGAACCAGTCCGAGCCTTCCGCGGCGAAGAGATGGCGTCGCGCCTCGCTCACCTGCTCGGGATCGGGCTTGCTTTGCAGCCAGCGGTCGAAGGCCGCGCGCGCGTCGCGCAGGCGTCGCCAGGCCTCCACGTGTTCGGGGTCGCCCATCCAGGTGCTGAAATCGCCCAATATCCAGGACCCGGACGCCAGCTCATCCAGCGCGTTCTCGGGCGGATGCGCGTCGAGATGTTCGGATACGGTCACGGCCGCGAGCGCGGGGTCATCTTGCAGACGGCCATAAAGCGCATGAAGGAAGACGTCGCCGTTGTGTTCGTAGCGCTCCCAGGCGTTTTCGCCATCGAGGATGATGCTCACCAGTCCAGGCCGATCTTGATTGCGCAGTTGATGCGCGATGTGCTTGAGTCGCACGATCATGTCTTCGGCGGCCTGCTCGCCGCCCAGGTTTTGGTAGGTGAAGCCGATGCGATCGGAGAGATTGTGGTCGCGGAAGAGGATGGCCAGGTCGCCGTGGGGGGTGGCGACGCGGTAGGGTCGGTAGAGAATGTCGGGGCGGCGCACGAAGTCGCCCTCGTCGCGCTCGAAGTAGAGGCCCAGGCTTTTGCCCAGGATGGCCTCGTCGGTTGCGAGCCAGCGCAGGCCGTGATTCGCGACCAGGGGCAAGATTTCGGGCGAGACCGCGCCTTCGCTGGGCCACAGGCCGCGCGGGGGTTGGCCCATGAGTTCGGCGTGAAAGGCCGCGGCTTCGCGGATGTGCGCGTCCGCGTCCTCGGGGTGTTGGAAGGGCGGGTCGGGGATGGGGAGGCCGGGCGAGGCGCGTTGGGCGATGCGGCTATCCACCAGCAGGGGCAAAATGGGATGAAAATAGGGAACGGTGATGATTTCCAGTTGGCCCGCGTCTTGCAAGCGGCGATAGGTGGGCAACACCTGGCCCACAATCTCGACATGCCGCTGTATCAGCGCCCGCGCTTCGTCGATGCTGAAGTCGCTCCCCTTTTCCACCAGGCCCCGGAAGAACGCGTCCTGCTCGAGGATGTTGGGATCGGTCCAGGCCAGATTGAACCAGACGATGAGGTCGCGATAGGCCTGGGTTGAGAAATAGTCGGGGTTGAGCAGGGCCAGTTGGCGACGGTCGAGCAAGGCCGCGTAGGGCGGATAGCGGCGTATGATGTTGTCCCAATCGATGCTGAAGCAGATGTTGAGCAGATAGCGCTTGTCGTCCGGGCTGAAATAGGGCTTTTCGGCCAGGATCATCAAGCGATCCACCAGTTTGCCGGCCGCGTAGTCCCGCAGTTGTTCGGCCAGCGAGGGAACCAGGGTGAAGGTGACGTGAACGTCGGGATATTGGGCCGCGACCTGGGCCATGTGCAGATAGTCTTTGACCGCGTGCAGTCGCACCCAGGGCAAGATGGCCACGTCGCTATCCGGTTGCCGATAGTACGGCTGATGCATGTGCCAGATGATGGCGACGTGGAGGACGTTGTCCATCAGTTTTCGGGCCGCAGATGGGGGAAGAGGATGACCTCGCGGATGTTGTCCTGGTTGGTGAAGAGCATGGTCAGACGGTCGATGCCCATGCCAAACCCGCCGGCCGGCGGCATGCCGTACATAAGGGCGTTGACATAATCTTCATCGACCGGATGGGCTTCCTTATCGCCTGCATCGAGCGCGCGGCCCTGTTGCAGAAAGCGTTCGAGCTGGTCCAGGGGGTCGTTGAGCTCGCTGAACGCGTTGCAAATCTCCATGCCGCCCATAAAGCCCTCGAAGCGCTCGACCATGTCTTTGGTTCCGGGCGTGCGCTTGGCCAGGGGCGAGATGTCCAGGGGGTAGTCGATGAGGAAGGTGGGCTGGATGAGGTTCGGCTCCACGAAGTGGCTCAGCAGTTTGTCGATGAGCTTGCCGCGCGATGCGTCCGCGGCCGCCTCAATGCCGCGCTCGCGCATGACCGCGCGCAGGCTGTCCGCGTCGGGATAGGCTTCGTAGTCGATGTCGCTGGCGTCGAGGATGGCCTGACGCAGCGGAATGCGAGGCCAGGGCGGGGTCAGATCGATGGTGTGCTCTTTCCATTGAAATTGCAGGCCGCCCAGAACCCGCTCGGCCACGAACACCAACATGTCCTCGGTGCGCCGCATGACGCCTTCGTAGTCGGTGTAGGCTTCGTAGAATTCCAGTTGCGTGAATTCGGGGTTGTGTTTGTGGCTGATGCCCTCGTTGCGGAAGTCGCGTCCGATCTCATAGACCCGCTCGTAACCGCCCACCAGCAATCGCTTGAGATAAAGCTCGAAGCTCACCCGCAAATAGAGTTTTTGATGCAGGTAGTTGTGATAGGTGACGAACGGCTCGGCCGCCGCGCCGCCGTAAATGGGTTGGAGGATGGGGGTCTCCACCTCCAGAAAGCCCTCGCCGTCGAAGTAGTCGCGCAACGCCCGCACGATGGCCGCGCGCGTGCGAAAGACCTCGCGCACTTCGGGGTTGGCCAGCAGGTCGAGATAGCGCATGCGTTGGCGCAGTTCGGGGTCTTTGAGACCGCGCCATTTGTCGGGCAGGGGCTTGAGCGCCTTGGCCAGGATGGTGATTTTGCGCACCCGGCAGGTGATTTCGCCCGTGCGCGTGGTGATCATCTCGCCCGCGACGCCGATGATGTCGCCCAAATCGAGGTCTTTCTTGAAAAAGTCGTAGGCTTCTGCGCCCAAAACATTGCGCTGAAGCATGATCTGCACGCGGCCGGAGCCATCTTCGATGTGCGCGAAGGAGAGTTTGCCCATGACGCGGCGCAAAACCATGCGACCGGTGAGCTTGACTTCTTCATCCTCGCCCAACTCGCCGGCCTTGTACGCGGCGATGGCCTGGGCGATGGTGTGGGTGCGTTCGACGCGAGGGGGATAGGGATCGATGCCGGCCGCGCGCATGCGCTCCAGTTTTTCCCGCCGCGCGCGTTCCTGATCCAGCAGGTCTTGTTCGGTTTGGTGGATGGTTTGGGTGTCGGTCATGGAAGGGCTGGGGAGGATGGGGCGTATTGTGTAAGGGGGTTGCGGAAAGACGCTGCTCGCGTTCGCGTCTTAGCCGATGCGCAGTATCTCGAAGGTGAGTTCGCCGCCGGGCGTATTCACCCTGACTTTGTCGCCGACCGCGCGGCCCAGCAGGGCTTCGCCCATAGGCGATTTGTGTGAGATGCGACCGTTGCCGGGGTCGGATTCGGTGGAGCCGACGATGGTGTACACTTCCTCGTCGCCGAATTCCAGGTCTTTGATGGTGACCGTGCTGCCCAGTTGCACGGTGTCGGAGGGCCCCGCCGATTCGATGATGACCGCGTTCTTGATCTTTTGCTTGAGTTCGAGGATGCGGCCTTCGTTCATGCCGGCCTGATATTTGGCTTCGTCGTAACCTGCGTTTTCGGAAAGATCGCCTTCGGCTTTGGCCGCGGCCAGTTGCTGCGCGATCTCTTTACGGCGCACGTTTTCGCGCCATTCCAGCTCTTCCTTGAGCTTGGCCAGCCCTTCCGGCGTGACGTAAACGGCTTCTTCGTGATTAATGGTTTCGTTCATAGTTGTGGATAGTTGGATATTGGGTATTGGATACTAATGAGCCATGCGCAAAGTCGAACCACGCCCGATCTTTGAACCCATAAAAAGAAAGAACTGAGCGCGGGGTCTCAGTTCCGTCCGGGGGCTTCGCGGCAAAGCATTATACTGCGAAAGCCGCGAAGGTGGCAAGAAATGGGTTGCTTTGGAGCGCGTTTCAAAGTGGGGGCGCGTTCATAAGGGTCATTGCGAGTAAGGCCACAGCACCGATTGGCGCTGCTCAAACAGAAAAAAACGGTAAGTTTCTTAGTAGGCCGTAGGTCGAAGCAATCTCGCATCTCATAGGCGCGCCTCGCACTACTCCTTACGATCCGCTGGAATGTACGGTATAAGACCTTTCTCATACGCAATTTCTTGCACTTCTCGCGGTAACCACCGCGCATCCACTATCATTCCGTTTACTTCCAACATCCACACCAGCGGATTGTTTTCCATCCGGCTTGGCAAAGTCCATTTTGGATCCAACTGAAACATCCTGAACATTTCCTTGATTTGCTTCGCTCTGTTTGCTCCACTGCTCTTGCTCACCCCAAAAACTTGACACAGGTCTTCGGCGCTCAAGTATGGTTCAAACGACCCGTCAAACAGAAAGTTGACCGATCCTAACGCATACACAATCCCACACGCCCAAATCTCAGGCCGCCCACGCAACAAAGGCGAGGGTCGTTTGCGCGCCAGACGCGCAGCTAACTTACGAGCCATTTCAGCATATTCATCGTTCAGATACTCTTTACACACCTTGTCTGTCAGAGCCACAATCTCCTGATAGCGGGGTTTTACTTGCTTCGGTATTCTTTCGCCTTGTGTTGATTGGGACATCTTTCTCCCCCTGTTAATAGCGCGCAAAATGCGTAGCTGTTTTCATCAGCCAGCACATTTGGCTTTCGTCAATACGGGACATCACTACGAAACGCGATTTATCAAAGATGCAGGTCACGCATTATCCGGTCTCGCGCAGCCCGGAAAGAGCGTCTGTGATCCACATTGTTTACCATATCCCCATTGCTTGTCAAATGAAAGTAAAAGACAGGATGCGTTAGGGCCTGCACACCGACTCCATTTTGAACGCGCGTCTCTTGCCTAATTTGGTTGACAGCTTGCGGGATTTGTTTCATAATAAGCGCCCCTTGAGAGAGTGCGATTATGAAAGCTCAAATTTTTGAAAAAGATGGGCGAAAGGAATTCGTCGTCCTGACATACGAAGATTTTTTGAAGATTCAGGAAGCACTTGAGATGTACGAAGACTTGCGCGCGCTTCGCAAGGCCAAACAGGAAGAGGGAGAGGCGCCTACGGTGAGTTTCGATCAAGCAAAAGAACTGTTGGGGGTTTGAGAGAGGGTTGCCTCGAGTTTCCACCATTACAGAAGGCGGCCCGACGCGCGGCCATTGACCGTGAAGCGGCGCGGGTTGTGAGGGGGTGACTCATATTTGCGGGGAACGGATGTTCTAATTTATAATGAGTTCATCGTTGGCTTCACTGAAAAAAGGTTCACCGCCGAGCACGCGGAGGACGGAGAGAGGAAAATGAGGTGAATTGAGCCATGTTTTTCTCTTAAAACGCCCACTGTTTCTTCGCGCTCTCAGCAAACTCAGCGGTGGAATAGCTTTTTTCAGGAAATCCACTGTTCACTGTTGATCGTTGTTCGTTCCCATGTCCACCCGCTATATCGAAATCACGGTCAAGACTGCGCTGAATCGCGTGCAGAGCGCGGCTTATCCGGGTATGAAATGGTCGTTGAACCCGTATCGCGGCTGCAAGCACGATTGCGTCTATTGCTACGCGCGCTACACGCACGAGTTTTTGGAGCAGGACCCGACCGCGGACTTTTCCCGCACTGTGTTCGTCAAGCGCAATCTGGTTCAGGCCCTGCGCGCGGATTTGCGACGACCCTCGTGGAAGCGGGAGAAGGTGTGCATCGGCACGGCCACCGACCCCTACCAGCCCATCGAAGGCCGCTATCGCCTCACCCGCGACGCGTTGCACGTCCTGCGCGATCAACTCACCCCGGCCAGCCTCGTCACCAAGAACACCATGGCCCTGCGCGACGCGGACATCATGGCCTCGTTGGCGCGGGTCGCGGGGTTCACCCTGGCCATGACCATCATCACCCTCGACGAAGCCCTGGCCCGCCAGCTCGAGCCGGACGCGCCCACGCCCATGCAAAGGCTGCGCGTGGTGCGCGAGTTGACCCAGGTTGGCGTGCCGGTCTCGGTGGCCATCGCGCCCATCTTGCCGGGCGTCACCGATCGCGAAGAGCAACTGCGCGACCTCATCCAGGCCGCCTACGACCACGGCGCGGATGTGGCCTTTCATCAGACTTTTCGCATGTATGCGGCCACGCGCAGCCATTTCTTTCGTTATCTGGCCGAACGCCAACCCCACCTGGTCGCGGCCTATCGTCGCGCCTATGCCTCGGCCCAAGATGCGCCGGCCGAGTATCGGCTGCGGCTGGCGCGACGCATCGAGCGCATCCGCCGCGAGCTCGCGCCGCGACGGCCACCGCCCGTCATGCTCTCCCCCGAGCCGGTGCAGCTCTCGCTGGGCCTGTAGCTATGGTTCTTCAGTGCTCGCTTTCCACCAACCGCATCATGCCTTCAGCATCGGGGACGAATTGCAAAGGGCCTTGGGGCACATGGCTATCCACCACAAAATATCCTGCGTCCATGGCCTCCCAAATGGCCTGAAAAGGTTTCTTGCCCGGAATCCATTTTTCCACCACCATAAGGCCGTGGCCTGGCAAGACCGTGAAAACGATTTGGCGAGGGTCGTGGGGATTGCACAACGCCTCGGCGCGGCAGAAGGCCGTTTTCACAGCTTTGGCCTGGGCCGCAGTCGCGCACGAGACCAAATAATGAAAATAGGGCGGGTCGAGGGGCGCATACTCCACGAAACGCGGGTCATACGCGGCCACCCCGCGATGTCCGTGCAACTTGGAGCGCACCACCGGAACCTCGGCCTCCACCCCCCAAGCGCCGTCCAGATGAATGCGAGGCAAGCAAAGATCAATCTCCACCATTTCCACAGCTTCAGACGAGGGCGGATCGTTCACCTTGCCCTCGACATGCCGGACATACGCACCCACCCCGCCGGGCCGCACGCCGGTCAACACGGCCAGTTCGTCCTCGGTCAAATTGTCTTTGTCCACCGGGCGCGCGCTGCCGGTGATGGTGGCGATAAGCGCCTGGATGTGGGGATCCCAGGTCGCGAAACAACCCTCACTGTATTGGCTGGCCACCGCGCCCGCCACTGCGGGCACGCTCACCAGGTCGTTGATGCGCACCATGTCTGTGAAAAAGTTCCGCTTGCCAAACTCGGCCGAAGCCGTGATCATGGCCTGAGGGGTTTCCAGATGGCGCCAAACTTCATAAGGGATGGGCGCGTCCACGACCTCGTGATCGGTGACTTCATGGGTGCTCACGGTGGTGACCATGCGCAAGACAATATCTTCGTACATGTCTTCCAAGGGGCTGTTGACGCTTTTGGGATACGCGCCCACCAGATCGAAATGATAGACATAATCAGGCGCGTCATCACCCACCACCAACAAAAGACGGATGCCTTTCGCCTGAGCCTGCAACAGGCGCTGAATGGAAAGAATCGGCCCCCCGCGACGCCCTTGCTCCACCAAAACATGATAGGCTGTGGGATTGAGCCCGGGAAACTCGAAATCGGCCGGGTCTGGCGGTTCTTTGGCCAAGGCTCGCTCGAAACGGGCCATCAGCTCGCTGAGCTGAGCCGGTGTCATGTGAAGCAAGGTGTATACGGTGGGATTGCGCTTCAGCTTGAAACGCGCGCGCGCGGTGAGCACTAATGACTTCCGCCAGTTCAATGGCTCACCATATTGCGCCGTCGTCAGGATGATATCGGTCTCATTACTGGGTTTTGCCTGCACCACGTGGCCCAGCTCCTCAAATTTGCGCATGATGCCATCGGCCACTTCTTCGGACAGGCTATCCATGGGGCCAGGAACGAACGCCACATGCACGCGGTGCAGCCAATTGTGGCGAGGTTTGATGGTTGGAAGAGAGGAGACTTCGGTGGCGGTCATGATATCACCTTTTTCGTGGTCATGTCGTTTTTTGGATTCGATATCGCGTTTCGATGAGCGCGGTCTTGCCCAACATGATAGAGGCCGAGCAATATTTTTCTTGAGAGAGGGCAATCGCGCGTTCAAGTTTCTTTTCGTCGATATCCCCGTGCGCGATGTATTCGATGGCGATATGGGTGTAAACTTTGGGATGTGAATCCGCTCGCCTGCCTTCCACTCGCACCTCCAGGCCTTCGAGAGGCTGACGTTGCTTCTTGAGAATGCTCACCACATCGACCGCGGTGCAGCCAGCCATGCCCACCAGGAGCAGTTCCATGGGCGAAGGGCCGGCGCCGGTCTTGCCATCCATCACCACCGCGTGGCCAGAGCCGGTTTCCGCGGCGAATGTCATATCTTCGATCCAGCGAACGGTTGTGGTTTTCATGGTGATCGTCCGTGTCCTATTTTGTAAAAACGAGATGAGCGCTGATGTTGTGCGGCGCGATCTCCACTATCGTGGCGCCCGCGTCCACAAACAATTGCGCGAGATCGGTGGGGGTGTAGAAATGACTTTGCATCAGGGCCAGTTTTTCGGCCAGGGCAACGCCTTTCACGACCAGATGTCGCAAATCCATCTCCTCGATGACGATGCGGCCGTTTTGGGTCAGCACGCGCACCATTTCTTGCGCGGCGAGCGTCTGATTCGCGAAATGATGAAACGCATCCACCACAAAGATTCGCTCGATGGAATTCGAGGCGAAGGGCAATTGCTCGGCCAGCGAACGCACTGCGGGCAAACCCTTGGCGTCTGCATGAGCCAGCATTTTGGGTGAGGGATCGATCACGATGACGCGAGCTTCGAGGGTCGATAACTGGTGCGCCACGCGACCTGTGCCTCCGCCAATATCGAGCACCGTGTCGCCGGATCGCACCTGAAGCCGCTCGAACAGGGCCTCATTGCCAATAGCCCCGAATATGCGGTCGTAAAATGGCGCAAGCCAGTTGAAATGGCCGTAACGCGGCCGATGCGTCAATCGTTCCATGGTATTGCGTTAGGCGAAGCGCGCGGCATCGAAAGGCAGCTCGGAAAGGGAGGGATGCGCGGGAAATATGGCGGCCAGGTCGTCTACGGTCGCGGCCAGGCGGATGGCCAAAGCGATAGGCGCCAGCACATCAGCGGCATGATCGCCCACCGCGGCCGCGCCAAGAATAACGTCGGTGTCGGGATCGCTGCACAGGGTGAGAAAACCGTCTTGCTCATCGAGCAAGCGACTCTTGAGCAGCGCGGAAAAAGGGAGTCTCCGTTCGCGAACGCTGCGGCCTTGGGCCACCGCTCGCATGGCCGTTAGTCCAACCTGCGCCACCTGCGGATGGGAGTAGACCGCTTCGACCCATACGTCCGAGCGCAGCGCTGGCGTGGGGCGTCCGGTTGCGTGGCGCGCGGCCACGCGAGCCTGATCCCAGGCTTTGTTCACCACCAGGGGCGGTCCAGTGACATCGCCGGCCGCGTAAATGTGGGGAATAGCCGTGCGGCCGAATTCGTCCACCGTCAAAGCGCGCGTTTCGGCATCGAAACCAGCCGCAGACAGGTTCAGATTGGCGAGGTCGGGTCGGCGACCAATGGCAATGAATGCCTGCTCTGCTGCGAACAAGCTGCCATCCTCCAGGGTGGCGGTCACGCTATTGTTTTCGGCCTTCACCTCGGCCACGGCCACGCCCTCCACCAGATCAACGCCTCGCTCCACGAGCACGCCCACCAGCACATCCACCACCGAGCGTTCGTACGGCGGCAGCACGCCATACTGATCCACCAACCACGTGACTTGAACGCCCAAGCTGTTGAACGCGTAGACGAATTCAGCGCCGGTGATGCCGCCACCCACCACGATCATGTGTTGGGGCAGGCCGGGCAGGTGTTTCACGAAGCGGGGCGCGATGATCTCTTTGCCATTGGGCTTGAGCGCGGGTGGGAAGATCGGCGTCGAGCCGCTGGCCACGATGGCTTTGTCAAAGCCGAGGGTCTGCACGCCGCCATTCGGACTTTCGATTTGCACCTCATGCGGGCCGATGAAATGAGCGTTTCCGCTGATGATGTTCACCCCATGCGCTTCCAGACGTTCTTGCCACTTGCCATTATATTGCTCGGCCAGGCGGGCTATCCGCCGCGTGAGCTGGTGAAAGGGCGGTATGTCGGCTCCGGCCTGATGATGCCGGTCGGCCGCGGTGAGCAAAACCTTGCTGGGCAATAAGCTGTGCCAACCTGCTCGGCCGCCCACCGCCGCATTGCTGATCAGATTGATGGACGCGACTTCGGGGTCGGCGGAAAGCGCCGCAACCATGCCGGCCGGTCCTCCCCCGATGATGACGAGGTTGAGTTTTTCGGTCATGATGGTGTTGAGAATCGGATGTGAAGTGGCGTCTTATATGTTGCGTAACGCCAGGCCGTTTTGTTGTCTGGTTTTCACAAAAAAAGGCGACTACGTCGTCTCCTGACCGCGCAGCCGCCTCTCCTGATACCCTCGGAGGGATTCGAACCCCCAACCTACGGTTCCGAAGACCGTTGCTCTAGCCGTTGAGCTACGAGGGCGCGTCTATAATGCTATCTACGTTAAAGTATAATTTTTGCGCTCGATCCTGTCAAGCCTGGTCGCGGCGATATAGCCAGGTGAACAGACCAACGGTCATGAGACCGCGCTCTAGTATGCGTTTCGGTCGCTGAATATGCGCAGCAGCGTGCGCAAGCAGATTTTGAAATCGAGCCACAGAGACCAGTTTTCGATGTACCAGAGGTCGTATTTGGTGCGCTCGACAATGCTCGTGTCCCCGCGCAAACCATTGACCTGCGCCCAACCTGTGATGCCGGCCTTTTCGCGATGGCGCTCCATGTAGCGGGGAATATATTGTCGGAATTGCTCGACATAAACCGGTCGTTCGGGCCGAGGCCCCACCAGGCTCATGTCTCCGCGGATGACATTGATCAATTGAGGTAGCTCATCGATGGAGATGCGCCGGATGATCGCGCCCAAACGGGTTTTTCGAGGATCATCGGCCGTGGTCCAACCAGGACCATGCGCCTCTGCGTCGGTGCGCATCGAGCGGAATTTGAGCATGGGGAAAGGACGCGCGTCCAGCCCCATGCGCTCCTGAATATAAAACACCGGCCCGGGCGATTCCAGTTTGATAAGGAGCGCAATGAGCAGCATAAGCGGCGAAAGGAAAATCAGGGCCAGCGAGCCGAAGAAAAGATCGAACATGCGCTTGAGCGATAGACGCCAGCCGCGCAAGGCCACATCGCGCATGGTCAACAAAGGCAATCCGGCCAGATCGCTCACCGTCACTTCGGTGGCCATGATCTGGAACACATCGGGAAAAACTTTGATGCTGACTTTTTCGCGTTCACACAGGGAAATCAGGTTGACCAGTTGCCGATGTGAGGCTTCGGGAACGCCGATGACCACTTCGTCGATCTCGTATTCCTCGATGATGCGGGGCAGATCGGCAGGGCGACCCAACAGCGGCGCGCCGACCCGCGTGCGGCCATCCTCCCCGGTTTCCACAAATCCCACCACTTCGTGTCCGACGCCGCTGCTACTTTCCAACTTTTGCACCAACATCCGGCCTACATCGCCTGTTCCCACCACCAGCACCCGGTCGCGCGCGTAGCCATGCGCCTGAAACAAAGCGATAATGCGAATCAGCACATAACGCCCGATGCCAATGAACAGAATGAGCAACACCCATGTAAACAGCAAGAATCCGCGCGGCATGGGCGCAATCTGGCCGCCGTCGCCGGCGCGGAAAAAGAAGACCAATCCGGTCAGGGTGAGCAGATAGGCGATGGTCGCTGGCCAACCCTGTGAGGAGAGGCTGTCGATGAAGCTGACCGGATAGCGGCGGTGATAGCGCTTGCCAAAAAAGGCGACAATAACGACGAAGATGGCCAAAAGAAGCGCAAAAGGCAAATAGGCCAGAAAACGATCCACCGAATCGGGCTTGAGCGCGCGTTGCACACGATGGGCCGCGAACACGGACAAAGCGGCCGCGAACATGTCGCTGCCCATCATGAGCAATTGGACCAGAAGCCTCGTGCGTCTCATGCCAGACTCCCCCCTCGACTCAACCGCGCCCGCAACCAGGCATGGCCTATATCCACGCCGCCCTTGAGCCAGATCCCGGTCATGATCAACCAATAAAGGAGCGGGGAGGTTTGCTCGCGATAATGTTTGCGCACAAATATGCGCATGGCCTGATAAAAGGCCACGCGCACCCGCGGGTTGCCCTTCGAGGCCGCGCCTTTATGGTGCAACACCTGCACTTTGGGGTAGTACCATACCTTCCAACCCGCTTTCTTGATGCGAAAAGCCCAATCCAGATCTTCGCCGTGCATGAAGAAGCTCTCGTCAAGCAATCCGGCCTGCTCGATGGCCTCGCGACGAACCAACATGAACGCGCCCACCACCGAATCCACTTCGGTCTCTTCGTCTTCGGGCAGATAGGTGAGGTTGTATTGCGCGAAGCGAGGACTGTTTGGGAAGAGCTTGCTGAGGCCAATGCCGCGATAAATGAAGGATTTTGGGCTGGGAAAGGCGCGACGACAGGCTTTGTCGAGCGAACCGTCGGGCAGCACCAGTTTGGGGCCGGACGCCCCCAGCTCGGGCCGCGCGTCCATGAGGTCCAGCATCTCGGCCAGCGCGCGAGGGGGCAGCTCGGTGTCGGGATTGAGCAAAAGCGCATATCGGGGCAATGTCGCGAGATCCGCCCCCTGGCCAAACCCGTAGCTGCGCAAACCTAAGTTGTTGGCGTAGGCGAAGCCCCCGTTTTTGGGCGCGGCAATGGCCCGAGCCTGTGGAAATTCGGCCCGCACCATATCAAGACTACCATCCTGGCTGGCATTGTCCACCACCGTCACATGATAGGTGAAATCGCCTTCGCTGGCGAAAACCGAGCGAAGGCATACGCGTAAGAGCGCTTTGGTGTTGTAATTGACGATGATAATGGCCAGATCGAGCATTTGAGGCGGCATTCGTCCTTGTGGCGCGGGATGGTGCAACCTCTGATTCTAGCATCATTTCTCAAGGCCGGGCAAAGTTGGGCGTCGAGGTCGCGGGATTTGCTCGCTCTTGTTGTAGATCATGCCCAAACCGGCCGCCCGGGCTTGCCCTGCGACCGCGGACAATGGGACAATAGGGTTAGAGCCATGCCCGCTCGTCTTTGTTATTTCTGTGTTCTATGCGTTTTCCGATGCGTTCCACTTTCAGGATGCGGCGCATGCGTTTTTTGAGCGCATTCGTTGCGCTCGCGTTGGTCGCGCTTTTGGCCGCGCTCGCGTGGCTGTTGCGCCCCCAAGATGAGGCCTGGGCGCGGTTGCAGGCCGGCGGTTCTCTGCGCATAGCCATGGACCCCAGTTTCCCGCCCTTCGACATGGTGGATGAGAAGGGCCAGATCGCGGGCTTCGACGCGGACCTGGCGCAAGAGCTGGCTGCTCGGCTCCATGCGCCTGTGGAATTCAAGGCCATTGCGTTCGATGGTCTGGTGGATGCCGTCCTGGCGGACAAGGTCGATCTGGTCATCTCCGCGTTCCCGCTCGACCCGCGACTGACCCAAGACGTGCGCTACTCGCGACCCTATTTCGAGGCGGGTTTGGTGTTGGTGAGTCGTCCTGAAGATGCTGTGAGCGAACCCGAAGCCCTGACAGACCGCGTCATCGCCGTGGAATGGGGGAGCTTGGGCGACGCCTGGGCGCGCGAGCGCGCATTGCCAATCATGCGCACCGAAACGCCCGCCGACGCGCTCAAGGCCGTGGCGAGCGGCGCGGCCGATTTCGCGGTCGTGGACGCGGTCACCGCGGCGCTTAACAGTCCGGCCGAGTTGATCATCCACTCGCCGCCTCTCGAATCCGACCCTTATGTGATTGTCTCTTCGTTACATGCGCCGAAACTCGCCGAGGCCATAGACGAGGCCCTATTGGAAATATTGAGCGATGGAACCTGGGAGCGCCTCACGCGCGCATACTTCCCCATGCCGCCCCTTCCTCCTTCTCTCACACCCTAACGCTCACTTCCGGTTACTCTTGGCTTTATTGAAAAAAGGTTCACCGCCGAGCGCGCGGAGGACGCAGTGAGGAAGTTGAACTTCCCTGCGTATTCCCGAATCATTCGTTGAACGTGAACGTGGATTCGGCGTAAAAGCGAATGGCGTTCGCGGCCATGCGCTCCATTAGCCATTCGTGCAGCCATTCCCGTTTGCGCTCCGCCGACCAGGCCGACATGAGCACGCCAATGGGAAAGTTGATATTCAACGCCCGCGCAGGGATGATATGACGGGTGATGCCGCTGGGAATTTTGTGCCGTCCCAGCGCGGCCGCGATGATGTCTGCGGGGCGAAGCTGGGGAAAGACGATCAGAGCCGTGATTTCAGGATAGTAGGGCTTTTGAATCTCCCAAATATCGTTGGAGGCTCGAAAGATGTCGGCGCGACCCTTATAAGCGCCCACGATGTCGTTGAGCAGCTGCATCGTATCGGCATCGCGTTCGCGAGGAAGCGCCTTGAGCACCCCGGCTTCACAAACAATGTAGGCGATTGCATCGCCTCTTTGCAGCGTCTCTCTGGCCTCGGACAGCGAACACCCCACCAGGCGCAAGCCCACCAATTCCTCCAACGCCTGCTCGAATTCGGCCAGCGCCATGCCCGAGACCACATGATACCAAGTGTCCAGTATGACTTCGGGATCGTCGTAGCGCACCACCTGGGCCACGATGTGGGGAATGCCCACATGCTTAAACGCGGCCACGCGATTGGCGCCATCCAGCACCACAAATGGCCCTTCAGCCTCGATGGGCGCGACAATGGGCGGGTTTTTGAGCACGCCGTTTTCGAGAATGCGTTTGCTCAGACGCTCCACGCGACGCGGATCCGCGTTTTCATGCGGGAGCAGGTCGCGGGTGGCCAATACTCGCAGGTCGGGCAGGGTTCGGCTATCGTGCATGGGCGCGTAGTGCGTATGTGTGGGGCGGAAAGCGTGAGGTCCGCGGCGGACCTGAGGGTGAACCAGAGCCGAAAAACGCCCGCCTATTGTACCGCGACGGACGGCGCGGCCAAAAATACCGCATCTCGCACTCATCCTTCATGCTTGCTCGCATCGCCGCTTTGACATACACTTGGGTGAGTTTCCCGTTCATAGTTCACAGTTCACTGCACGGGAGTTCATTGTCCGGTTTGTTGATCGTTGATCGTTTCCCGAGGGTAGGATGATGCATCCGCCGCCCGCGATCCATATTCTCGATGTTCCTGTGCATCCGGTCACTTATGCCGGATTCCTCGACCTGGTGGCTGCGTTTATCGCCGAGGGGCGACCGCGCCAGATTTGCACGGCCAATCCCGAGTTTGTCATGACGGCCCGACGCAACCCCCAATTCATGGCCGTGTTGCAAAAGGCCGATCTGGTCTTGCCCGATGGCGCGGGGCTCTTATGGGCCGCGCGGCGGCAAGGCCAGGTTTTGCCAGAACGCGTCACCGGCTCGGACGGCATTTACTATCTGGCCGAGCGGGCCGCGCGCGAGGGTTGGGCACTATATTTGCTGGGCGCGGGGCCAGGCGTGGCCAAACGCACGGCCGACATCCTGACCCAGCGTTATCCCGGTTTGCGCGTGGTCGGAACATATGCCGGAACGCCTGCGGACGAAGACTACCCCGCCATCGCCCAACGCATCCGGTCGGCTCGCCCCGACATTCTCCTCGTGGCCTATGGCGCGCCAAAGCAAGATTTGTGGATCGCCCAACACAAAGACGATCTCGGCGCGGCCGTGAGCATGGGCGTGGGCGGCGCGTTCGACCACGTGGCCGGGGTTCGCCGCCGCGCCCCGCAATGGCTGATTCGTCTAAATCTGGAGTGGTTGTGGCGTTTGGCCACCCAGCCCTGGCGCTGGCGAAGGCAATTGGACCTCCCCCGTTTCGTTTGGGCGGTGCTGCATTCTTCAGGATGATAAAGACCATGGACGATAGGGCGACAAACCTTAATTCGAGCGTTTCGCCGGCCTCTCTCTCTTCATGGATCGCCCGTTTGGCTGGTCGCCGCGTGTTGGTGATCGGCGACGTATTTCTCGATGAGTATCTCATCGGCCGCGTGCAGCGTCTGAGCCGCGAAGCGCCGGTGCCGGTGCTCGAGCAGACGCGGCGCGAATATTTGCCCGGCGGAGCGGCCAATCCGGCTGTCAATATTCAGAGCCTGGGAGGACGGGCCGTCATGGTTGGCGTGGTTGGCGCCGATGAAACCGCGCACTTGCTGCGCCAAGAATTGACCGCGCGCGGCGTGGATATTCGCGGTTTGCTGGTCGACGCGACGCGACCCACCACCCGGAAGACGCGCATCGTGGCCGAGGGCGGCTATGTGTTCGCTCATCACCTGGCGCGCGTGGACCATATCAGCCGCTCCGCTCTTGATGCAGAGCGGGCGGAGCGGCTTAAGCGCCATATTTTCGAGCTCGCGCCGGGTTGCGGCGCGGTGTTGATCTCTGACTATCGCGCGGGCGTGGTCACCCCTGGCGCGCTCGATGCTGCGCGCGCGGCCGCGCGCAGCGCGGGCGCGTTGCTTATTGTGGATTCGCAGGGCGATCTGAGTCGATTCGCGGGGTTCGACCTTGTGCGTTGCAACCGCCATGAAGCCGCTCGGTTTCTCGGACGTTCCCTGCGCGAGGACGCAGATTTCGCCAGCGCTCTGACCGATCTGGCGGAGATGCTCGACGCCGGGGGCGTGGTGATCAGCCGAGGCAGTGAGGGCCTTTCCTTCCTGGCGCGCGGGCGCGAGGTTCAGCATCTTCCCTCAACCAATCGTTCGCGGGTGTTCGATGTCACTGGCGCGGGCGATACGCAAATTGCGGTCATCACTTTGGCCCTGGCGGCCGGGCTCGATCTGGCCACGGCCGCCTATTTGGGCAACGCGGCCGCGGGCGTTGCTGTGCGCCATCTTGGCAATGTGGCCGTCACTCCCAAAGATTTGCTCAAGGCTTTGAGCTCCGGGACCGCGTGAGCGCGGCCATGAATCGAGCCTTGCCCACCCAGGCGGCTGGTTGGCGCCGAGCGAAGGAGGGGTTCGACCCGGTTTTCGCCGCTCTCTGCAAATAAGCGTCCGCGCTTGGGGAAGTGAGGCGCCATTATGTTATAATGGCAGGCTGTGTGCATGAAGCGCATCTCGCACCGACGCGTTTTTCCCCATCGCGTGGTCATGCGTCGGTGAGATTTTCGCTCCTGGTCACAAACCATTGGCTCGTCCGCGACGAAGTTTTCTTTGCGGCAAGCCCTAGAATCGTCTGATCGTCTCGCTTCTCAAGCGCAAAACAACCGGTCTCAAAGTGACTTCAGCTCAGTTTTAGGAGATACCCTGCGTGATCAATCCCATCGACTGGCTTTTTGGCCTGTTTTCCCTCGACATTGGTATAGACCTCGGCACGGCCAACACCTTGGTGAACGTGCGCGGCCGAGGCGTCGTCATCGACGAACCTTCGGTCGTCGCCATTGAACAGAAGACGAATAAGGTGCTGGCCATTGGTAGTGAGGCCAAAGAGATGGTGGGCCGCACCCCCGCCAACATCACAGCCATTCGCCCCTTGCGCGACGGCGTGATTTCCGATTTCGACGTCACCGAGAAGATGCTGGAATATTTCATCAGCAAGGTGCATGATAAAGTGTTCATGGTCATTCCTCGTCCGCGCGTGGTGGTGGGGTTGCCTTCGGGCGTGACCGAGGTGGAAAAGCGCGCGGTCTACGACGCCACCCTGAATGCAGGCGCGCGCGAAGCCTATCTCATCGAGGAGCCAATGGCCGCGGCCATTGGCGCAGGCCTGGATGTGACCAGCGCCAAAGGCAGCATGATCGTCGACATCGGCGGCGGCACCACCGAGGTCGCGGTGATCTCTTTGGGCGGCATTGTGGTCGCGCGTTCGGTGCGCGTGGCCGGTGATGAGATGGATGAAGACATCATCAACTACGCTCGCCAGAAATATAACTTGCTCATTGGCGAACGCATGGCCGAGCAGGCCAAGATCGCAGCCGGTTCGGCCTATCCTTTGGAGGAGGAGGTGCTCTATCCGTTGCGCGGGCGCAATCTCATCACGGGTTTGCCGGAAGAGATTGAGGTGAGCTCGGTTGAGATTCGCGAGGCGTTGGCCAACTCGGTGAATATCATCGTGGACACCGTGAAAAGCGCGGTGGACGACACGCCCCCCGAGTTGATCGCGGATTTGATGCAAGATGGCATTGTGCTGGCCGGCGGCGGCGCGCTCTTGCGAGGGCTGGCCAAACGTCTGAGCGAGGAGACTCGGATGAAGGTGTATGTGGCCGAAGACCCCATGACTTGCGTGGCCAAGGGCGCGGAGAGCGTGCTCGAAAACCTGGATGTTTTGCGCAAGGTCTTGGCCAGCACCGATCGCGGCAGCACATTGCACTAAGCGGTCCGCCCCCAAATCTTAAAGAGAAGGAGACATGGGACGATAGGACGATAAGACGATGGCGTTATCGTTGCATCGCTCCATGGTCTTATCGTTTGGCTCACCATTCACATGCAGCTCTTGCGTCCACGCCCCCTTGGCATTCTTGTAGTGATCTTGGGGGCGGTTGTCATTATGCTACTCGACGCGGCCGGTTTTATGACGCCGGTCAACGGCGTCATTCATGACGCGGCCCGCCCTTTCGCGACCGCGCTCACCGAGCTTCGCGTCGGCGTCAGCGATGTGGTGAATACGGCCCGCGACCTGCGCACATTGCGCCGACGCAACGCGGAGTTGGAGGCGTTGGTCGAGCGGCTCACTGTGGAGAATTTGCAGCTTTCGGAAATAGCGACTGAAAACGAACAGCTGCGGCGCTTTTTTGAATTCGCCCAGGCGAACCCCACGTATGATCTGCGCGGGGGCCAGATCATCGCCCGCGTGATTGGCGGCCGCGCCAATCCTCTTGTCGCCGCGCTCGATATTGATCTGGGGCGCGAGCATGGCATCGAGCAAGGGATGCCGGTGGTTACGGATCGAGGTTTGGTGGGGCGCGTTTCCGAGGTCTACCCTCAGAGTAGCGAAATCTTGCTCCTGACCGACTCCACCAGCGCCATCAATGTGATGACGCAAGCCTCGCGCGCGCCGGGCGTATTGCGCGGCCGAACCGGCAAACTGCCTCTCATGGATTACATCCCGCCCGATGTCGAGGTTTCTCCAGGCGAGATCGTCATCACCTCGGGCTTGGGTCGCGATTTTCCCAAAGGTTTGGTGGTTGGTCAGGTGGTGCAGGTGTTGCAAAACGACAATCGCCCGTTTCAGCAAGCCGTCGTTCGTCCCACCGTCAATTTCAACCGTTTGGAGCTGGTCTTGATCGTTACAAATTTCTTGCCCGAAAGCGAGTTGGATGAGACGGCCGAGAACGGGGATGAGTCTTTGGCCGCGCCTGCCGCCGATACTACGCCATGAGGCATCTATCCGCCATCTTGTTGTTGCTGCCCATCGCCTTGTTTTTGGCGGCCATGCAAGCCACATTGGCTGGTCGCATTCAGCTTTTGGGCGGCCAACCCAATTTTTTGCTCATCGCCCTGGTGTTGCTCACCATGGCCGGCGGTCGTCGCGCGGCCCTGTTGCCGGCTTTGGTGTTGGCTCCTTTGGTCGATTCATTGGCCGGCCTGCCATTGGGCGCTTCGGTCGCGCCCATGTTGGCGGTTATCTATCTGGCCGGCCTGGGCGAACGCGCGCTGTTCGGCGCCCGCTTGGGGTGGCCCATGTTCATCACGCTGGTGGCCACCGTGGTCGCGGACGCCATTCTGATGTTCGAACTAAGCCTGCTTGGTCGCGATTTCAGTTGGCTCGACGCGTTTCTGCGCATCACTTTGCCGGGCGCGGCCCTCAACGCGGCCCTGATATTCGTGTTGTATTTGCCCATAGATTATTGGCGCGCATCCCGCTCGCCGTTGTGATTTTGAGCGGAGACCCCAAAAATGGCGCGCGCTGGCGGCAAACCAGGCCGCCATATGCAATGCCCGACCTCACATGTCTTCTCGTTCAGATCGCTTTCTCACGCGTATTTTCTTGCTCCAGGCGCTCACGGTGTTGATTTTTATCGCGCTTTTGGGCAAGCTCGCCTCGCTGCAATTTGGCCGGGCTCAGGCGTTTCAAGAACGCGCCACATTCAATCGCATTCGCGTGGTGCGACCCGAAGGCGAGCGAGGCGTGGTTTACGATCGCGATGGGCGCATGTTGGTGCGCAACACGGCCGCGTTCGAGATCGCGCTCATTCCGGCGGACTTGCCCGATGATCCCGATTTTGTGGTGTCGCAGCAGAAGCGTCGCGTCTTGTATGAAGAATTGACCACCCTTATCAACCAGGCTTTGTGGGAAGTCTCGCCGCCCGATATCGAGTTTGAGGATGACGGCAAAGCCGTTCCCTCTCGTCGCACCCCGCCCCCGCTTACATTTGGGATCAACGAGCCCCCGTCGCCAAGCGTGATGTCGGTGGATGAAATCGATCAATTGGTGTTGCAGCGCGAGGCGGGCAGCGCGTTTCAGCCGGTGGTGGTGGCCGAAAACCTGCCGCGCGATGTGGCTCTGCGCGTCATCGAAGAAAGTTATCGCCTTCCCGGCGTCGTGTTGCAGCTTCAGCCCCGTCGCGAGTATCCAACCGGCGCCAAGACCGCGGAGATCATCGGCTATACAGGACCCATACCGCAAGAGACCATGCAATCGTATCTCGAGCGCGGATACAACGCCGACGCCTGGGTGGGTTGGTCGGGCCTGGAGTTTGTTTATGAAGATTATTTGCGTGGAAAACCGGGCCGAAAGGTGATCGAGGTGGATGTCAAAGGTCGAGAACAGGCCGTGCTGGGCGAGGCCATCCCGCCAGAGCCGGGCAAAAATCTCATTCTCAGTTTAGATATGGAATTGCAAGAGGCCATGTTTCAAGCCCTGCTCAACGGCGTGAATAGCTGGCGTTCGGAGAGCGCCGTTGCCGTGGCCATGGATACGCGCACAGGATATATCTTGGGAATGGTCAGCCTGCCCACTTACGATAACAACATCTTTGCCGATGGCATCACCGCAGCCGAATATGCGAGCATTGCCGAAGCCCGCGGCGAACCCCTGATCAATCACGCGATCAGCGGCATCTACCCGCCCGGCTCCACATTCAAGATGGTGCCCGCGGCGGCCGGTTTGCAAGAGGGCGTCGTCACGCCTCGCACCAGGCTCAATGCGCCGGGCATCATCTATTTGCCCAATCGCAATTTTCCCGATAATCCCCTCCTTGCACAACCGTTTGTCTGTTGGATCTACAAAGAGGGCGGTTATCATGGCGATGTCAACCTGAAAGAAGCGCTGGCTCAGTCTTGCGACATTTATTTCTACAAATTGGGCGGCGGCTGGTATGTCACCGAATTCGAAGGCTTGGGCGCGCCCACTCTGGCCGAATACGCTCGACTCTTTGGTTATGGAGAGCCCACAGGCATTGATTTGCCCGCGGAAAGCGCCGGCCTGGTGCCAGACGCGCGCTGGAAGCGCATCGCCAAGGGCGAGCGTTGGGTGACGGGCGACACCTATAATATGAGCATTGGCCAGGGCGATGTGTTGGCCACGCCCCTGCAAGTGACGCTGATGACCGCGGCCGTAGCCAACGACGGCCTCCTTTTCCGGCCACAAATTGTGGCGGCCATCACCGATTCGGAGGGGCACTTGGTGGAGCGGCGCGAGCCTTCGCTGATCCGCGAATTGCCCATCGAGTCGAAATGGTTGGATGTGGTGCGCGAGGGCATGTGGATGGCCGTAAATTGGGAATATGGCACGGCGCCCAAAGCCGCTTTGCCCGATATCGTGGTGGCCGGAAAAACAGGCACGGCCGAGTTCTACGATCCGGACATTCCTCGCGATAGTCGCGGGAACCTGCCCACGCACGCATGGTTCACCGCTTTTGCGCCTTATGAAGACCCCGAGATCGCGGTGACGGTGTTTGTTTACAACGGCGGCGAGGGTTCGGCTGTGGCCGCGCCTATCACGCGCGATATCCTGCGCAGTTATTTTGATATCAAGGCGCGCGACGAGGCCGCGGGCAGCCGGACTCTGTTGGAGAGAATGGAGGCCTTGCAGCCATGAGGCGATATAGTTGGCGACGCTTCGATTGGTTCTTGCTGCTGGCCGTTCTCATTCTTTCTTCGTATGGCGTGGTGATGATCGCCAGCGCGGTCCAGGGCGATCCCGAGTTGGTGGATTATCCTCGGCGACAAATGTTTTACATCGTGGCCGGCGTGGCGTTGATGATCGCGGTTGCGGCCTTCGATTACAATTTGTTGGCGTCCTTTACATGGCCTATTTATCTGGCCATGTTGGCGTTGTTGGCCCTGGTGGGCGTTGTGGGAAAAACCATTTTTGGCGCACAGAGTTGGATCGATTTCTTCGGTCTCTTTCCCATCCAACCATCGGAGCTGGCCAAGGTGGTTTTGGCCCTGGTGCTGGGCAAATTTCTCGCCGACAGACAAGAGCGCATGGATGATCCGGCCACATTATTGGGCGGCGCGCTCATCGTGGCCCCTATCCTCACCTTGGTGTTTCTCGAGCCGGACTTGGGCGGCGCGGTGGTTCTGGCCGTGGAGGCCGCGTTTATTTTCTTCGCGGCCGGGCTCTATTACCGCTACATTTTCGCCATAGGCGCGGCCGCTCTGGCCCTTTCGCCTCTTTTCTGGAACCTGCTCAACGAAACCCAACGCACCCGTCTGCGCATCTTTGTGGACCCGGCTGCGGATCCCGACAGCTATTTCAACGTGGAGCAAGCGCTGGTGAGCGTGGGCTCGGGCGGGCTTTTGGGCAAAGGCTATGGCCAGGGCACGCAAAGCCAGCTCCATTTTCTACGCGTCCGCCACACCGATTTCATCTTCTCCGTCATCGCCGAAGAATTGGGATTTGTCGGCGCGACGATTCTCCTGTTATTGTTATTATTCATTCTTTGGCGCTTATGGCGCATCGCGGTCGAAGCGCCCAACGTGTTTGGCCGTCTTATCGTCGTGGCCGTGGCCGCCATCGTTCTTTTCCAGAGCATCGTCACCGTGGGCATGAACATGGCCCTGCTGCCGGTGACCGGCCTGCCCCTGCCCTTTGTGAGCTACGGCGGCAATGCGCTGCTCTCGCTC
Organism: Chloroflexota bacterium; assembly: GCA_013151415.1. Taxonomy (GTDB): domain Bacteria; phylum Chloroflexota; class Anaerolineae; order J102; family J102; genus JAADII01. The sequence continues at coordinate 2,565 of JAADII010000042.1, read as the reverse complement.
ATGCTTATGCTGGGCCTGGTGCAGAGCGTGGCCATGCGTCGCAAAGCGCGCGGTTAGTGGATGGTTGGATATGGCGCTGGATACTGGATATTGGATACTGGATATTTGGATATTGGATATTCGGATTATCGTCCTCAATCACTCATTCATATGCTACTTCCATGAATCACAAAATGAGCGAATCTTCTGACAAGCCCCGCGATTTCATTCGCGAGATTGTGGCGCGGGATGTGGAGGCCGGAACCTACGGCGGCCGCGTGGCCACGCGCTTCCCGCCCGAACCCAACGGCTATCTCCACATCGGCCACGCCAAATCCATTTGCCTCAATTTTGGCATCGCCGAGGAGTTCGGCGGCGTCTGCCATCTTCGTTTCGACGACACGAACCCCACCACCGAGAGCCTGGAATATGTGGAGGCCATCAAGGAGGCCGTGCACTGGCTGGGCTATGATTGGGGCGAGCATCTTTATTTTGCTTCCGATTATTTCGAGCAACTGTATGAGTTCGCAGAGGCTCTGATTCGCCAGGGCCTGGCTTATGTGGATAGCTTGAGCGAGGAGGAGATTCGAGAATACCGAGGCGCGGTCACGGAGCCGGGCCGCGAAAGCCCCTATCGCAACCGCTCGGTCGAGGAGAACCTCGATCTGTTCCGGCGAATGCGCGCGGGCGAGTTCAAGGATGGCGAACACGTGTTGCGCGCGAAGATCGACATGGCCTCGCCCAACATGCTCATGCGCGATCCCATTCTCTATCGCATTCGCCACGCGCACCATTATCGCACCGGCGATGCGTGGTGCATCTACCCCATGTATGACTTCGCGCACCCCCTTTCCGACGCCATCGAAAACATCACTCATTCCATTTGCACCCTGGAGTTCGAAAACAATCGCGCCATCTACGACTGGCTGTTGGATCATCTGGTCCAACCTCCGCGGCCGCACCAATATGAATTCGCCCGGCTCGAGCTGGATTACACGGTGATGAGCAAGCGCAAGCTATTGCAATTGGTGGAGGAGGGCCTTGTCAGCGGCTGGGATGACCCGCGCATGCCCACGCTCATGGGCATGCGTCGCCGCGGCATTACGCCCGACGCCATCCGTCGTTTTTGCGATATCATCGGCGTGGCCAAGACCAACAGCCGCGTGAAATATGAGCTGTTCGAGCACACGGTGCGCGACGATTTGAACTATCGCTCTCCGCGCGTCATGTGCGTGCTGCGCCCTCTGCGCGTGGTCATCACCAATTATCCTGAAGACCAGACCGAATGGCTGGACGCGCCTTACTGGCCGCGCGACATCCCTAAAGAAGGCTCGCGCAAGGTCCCGTTCGAGCGCGTCATCTACATCGAGCGGGACGATTTCATGGAGAACCCGCCAAAAAAATATTACCGACTCAGCCCCGGCCGCGAGGTGCGCCTGCGTCACAGCTATGTCATCCGCTGCGACGAGGTGATCAAAAACGATGCGGGCGAAGTGGTCGAGCTGCGCTGCACCTACGACCCGGAAACCCTCAACGCGCAGCCCAAAGGTCGTAAGGTGAAAGGAACCATCCATTGGGTTTCGGCTGCACATTCGATCCCCGTGGAGGTGCGGCTCTACGACCGCCTGTTCCTCAAGGCCAATCCCGATGATGTGGAGGAGGGCAAGACGTTCAAAGATTATCTCAATCCCCACTCGCTGGTGGTGATTCGCGGCGCGCGCATCGAACCCAGCGTGGCCCGCGATCCAGCCGACACCCGCTATCAGTTCGAACGTCAGGGCTATTTCATTCAGGATAGCGTGGATTCACGGCCGGACGCGCTGGTGTTCAACCGCATTGTGGCCCTGCGCGACTCGTGGAGCAAGGAGCAAAGAGCGAGAACCAGGGAGCAGGAAGTCAGAAGCCAGAAGCAAGAGGCTCGCCGCGAGGAGCCGGGAGCGAGCAAGGAGCCGCGCGCGACGGACGAAGGGCGTTCGCGCGCGCGAGAGCTGGCCAGGGCTCAAAATCCCGCATTGGCGGCCGCGTATCATCGTTATGTGAATGAACTGAACCTGAGCGAGCAAGACGCGGACCTACTCACCGGCGACGAAGCGACCATGCGCTTTTTCGAGGCCGCCATCGCCGCACATGACCATCCCGTTTCGGTGGCCCGTTGGATGAACAACGCGCTTCAGCGCCTGCTCAAGGATGCGCCCATCGATTCCCTGGCTTTCGGCCCCCACGCGTTCGCGCGTCTGGTCGCGCTGGTGGATGAGGGCGTCATTTCGGCCAATGCGGGTAAGGAGACGCTGAACGAGATGGCGCGCACCGGCGCTTCGCCGGAGGAAATCGTGGATGCGCGCGGCCTGCGCCAGATCAGCGACGAGGCCGCGCTGCGCGAAACCATCGCCGAAGTGTTGGCTGCTCATCCCGACAAGGTCGCGGCCTATCGCGGGGGCAAAACCGGTCTCTTGGGTTTCTTTGTAGGGCAAGTCATGCGCTCGACCCAGGGCAAGGCCAACCCGCGGCTGGTCAACGATTTGCTGAAAGAAGCCTTGGCGGGGTGAATGCACCCCGTACTGCATATAGCATAGATTTTATGTTCTA
>JAADII010000138.1 GCA_013151415.1 Chloroflexota bacterium | reverse complement strand
TGCTCTAAGCCGGACTCGGTTCCACCAAAGCCCTGGTCTGAAGTGCGATTTCCAGCTCCTCGTTGGTGGGGATGACGAGGATTTCAACCGCACTCTCGCCCGCGTGGATGGCGGTCGCTTCGCCGCTCATGGGGCCGTTGTTTCGGGTCAGGTCCAGCACAATGCCCAGGGATTCCAGACCGCGACAGGCCATCTCGCGCACCAATGCGCTGTTTTCGCCCACGCCGGCCGTAAACACCAGCGCATCCACCCGACCCAACGCGGCCACATACGCGCCGATGTATTTTTTGATGCGATAAGCGTACATCTCCAAAGCCAGCCGCGCGTCCGCATCGCCGGCATGGAATCGCGCTTCGACATCGCGCATGTCGCTGCTGCCGCAAACGCCCAACAGGCCGCTTTCCTTGTTGAGCATCCGGTCGATCTCGGCCAGAGAGAGGCCCAACGCCTGATGGAGATGAAACACGACCGCGGGGTCGATGTCACCGCTGCGCGTGCCCATCATCAGGCCCGGCAAGGGGCTGAAGCCCATGCTCGTATCCACCGAACGACCGCGCTCGACCGCGGCGATGCTGGCGCCGTTGCCCAAATGGGCCGTGATGAGATTGCACGACGCCAACGGCTTGCCCAAATGCCGGGCCGCGACCTTGGAAACATACAGATGGGATGTGCCGTGAAAGCCGTAGACTCGCACCCCGCGCTCTTCGTAGAATCGGGTGGGGATGGCGTAACGGTAGGCCCGCGGGGGCATGGTTTGATGAAAGGCCGTGTCGAAGACGGCCACTTGCTCGGCGCGGGGGAAAATCTCGCGCGCGACCTCGACACCTTTGAGATTGGCGGGATTGTGCAACGGCGCCAGGGGAATCAGTTCGCGAATCGCGTCGATGACCTCGTCGGTGATGCGCGTGGTCTGGCTGAAGCGCTCGCCGCCGTGCACCACGCGATGGCCCACCGCGTCGATCTCGTCCGGTGAGCGAACCGCGCCTTTTTCCGCGTCGATCAGCAGCCCGGCCACAATCGCCAGCCCCAGGCGATGATCCGGCACGGGCCGCTCCTCGACCCACTCTCGCCGTCCTCCATCTCCAAGCGCCCAATGCCGCACCCGCCCCATTTCCAGACCGATGCGCTCCACTATCCCCCCACAAAGCGCCTCCCCGCGCTCCATGTCGAACAACTGATACTTGATGGACGAGCTACCGGAATTAATGACCAGGATTCTCATACATTCACTCATTTTTACACAAACAGAACAAAATACAAATAAAATTCCGGGCAATGGTTCATTTTCAGGTCAACACTTCTTGACAAATGATTGCGTAGTGTGTCGTGCCTAGTGCGTAGTGCATATTACGCAAATCGCCGGGAAAAAGCCTCGTTTCATGTCAGAAGATACGCAATACGCACCACGTAATACGTACTTCTATCGCAAGGGCTTGCACAAATTGTCAACATGTCCCATATGACAAATGAACCATGCCAAATTCCGAGAATTTGCGTTCATCCCCGCTTGCGTCATTTTTGCGCCTCTACGCCCTTGCGTCCTTTTTAGACGTATTCCGCCACAGCGACTTCGCGTCTATCAGCGAAACTTTGGCGATGCAGCTTGATACGCTCTATTTCAAGCAAGGTCTCCGCGGTGAAATAACTCTCGCCACAGTGAGGACAGCTCACCAGAGGGATATTTTCAATGACCAGTAAGTTTTCACCGCGACCATAACTACGGGTCACATAGCGAATACGAGCGCCCTCTTTACCACAAATGTCGCATATCATCGGCCATTTCCTCCATGGATACGATACACTGTAATGATAACCAGTTTTCCGGTAATACTCAACTTGACGACAACTATAACGCCTTCATTAGATAGTGTGCGGCCCTGGATCAGATACTTGCGCTCACCTGTCTTCCGATCTCTTTGACGTTCGACGATTTCTCCATTAAGGATGCAATGCTCCACATCAAAAATCGTCAAATCATCGTCGTTCATCTCTTCCTCGGCGTGGAGGGTCATAACATATTGTCGAGTGCGCACCAGATGGCGCATCCTTGTCAAAATGCGACGATGCACGACACCCTCCGGTCAGGCAAGAGAACAGACATCATGTATGCTGCGCCTGGATAGCTGTGATGGCCACGGTGTTGATCACGTCGTCCACCGTGCAGCCGCGACTGAGGTCGTTGACCGGCTTGCGCAGCCCTTGCAGCACCGGCCCGATGGCGATGGCGCCGGTCTCGCGCTGGACAGCCTTGTAGGTGTTGTTGCCGGTGTTCAGGTCGGGGAAGATGAGCACGGTGGCGCGGCCCGCGACTTTGGAGCCGGGCATCTTCACCCGCGCCACATCGGGGTCCACGGCCGCGTCGTATTGGATGGGGCCTTCGATGAGCAGGTCGGGACGGCGCTGTTTGGCCAGTTCGGTGGCTTTGCGCACCCGCTCCACCTCTTCCCCGCGGCCCGACTCGCCCGACGAATAGGAGAGCATGGCCACGCGCGGCTCGATGCCGAATGTCTTGGCCGTGTCGGCCGAGGCGATGGCGATCTCGGCCAATTGCTCGGCCGTGGGCCGCGGCACCACCGCGCAATCGCCGTAGACCAGCACCCGGTCTTCCAGACACATGAAAAAGACGGACGACACCACCGAAAAGCCCGGCTTTGTCTTGATGAACTGAAACGCGGGCGTGATGGTGTGGGCCGTGGTGTGTTGTGCGCCCGACACCATGCCGTCCGCGTCCCCTTTGTAGACCATCATGGTGCCGAAGTAGGAGACATCGTGCATCAGGTCGCGGGCGTGCTCCAGGGTCATGCCGCGATGTTTGCGCAATTCGTAGAGCGTCTGAGCGTAATCGTCGAATTGGGGCGCATTGGCGGGATCGATGATGGTCACGCGCTTGGGAGCGCATTTCAGGTCCAGGCGAGACATGGCCTGATGAATCTCATCGGGCTTGCCCAATAAAATGATGTCCACCACATCATGCTCCACCAGGTATTCGGTCGCCTTGAGAATGCGCTCGTCGGTTCCTTCGGGCAAAACGATGCGTTTCTTGTCGGCCTTGGCCCATTCCAAGAGATTGTAAAGAAACATGCGGGGCGGGATGCCGCGCGGTTCGATGCGGCTCAGCGCCTCGCCCAGGGCCTTGATATCCACATATTCGTTGAAAAGTTTGAGACTGGTCTGAATCTTGGCCTGATTATCGGGCGTGATGTAGGAGCGCACCTCGGTGATGCGGGTCGCGGTCTCGAACGTTTCTGATTCGACCGCGATGATGGGCAATACTTCGGGGAGACCGTCGAGCAGACGCCGCACGGTCTCGGCCGGGCCTTCGCCGGTGGTGAGCAGAAGCCCGGCCAGGGGAGGGTAATTGGCCGAAAGATGGGCTTGCAGGGCGCTGAGGATGACCGCGCCGCGGTCGGCCGGCGTGATCAAGAGGGCGTTGGGTCGCAAACGCGCCAGATAATGCTCCATCATCATGGCGATGACCATGTAATCATAGGCCTGCCTATCCAATAAATCGCCGCCGTAAAGCACCTCCGCTCCCAGATGCTCGACAACCTCTTTGATGGTGGGGCTGGCCAACATGCGATTGGCCGGGATCACGGAAACGGCCTGGATTTCTTCGGGCAATTCGTGTAGCAAGGCTGAGCGGATGTCATCGCAGCGGCGCTCATCCGCCCGGTTGACGATGATCCCCAAAAGCTGGCAACCCTTTTCGCTGAAAGCCTCCACCGCCAGCACGATGGGGCTAACGATCTCCTCCACGCTTTGCTTTGCGCCGCTGCCCACCAAGAGCACCGGAGAGGCGAGTGTGTTCGCAACCTCGGCGTTGAAATCGAACTCGAAGGTGGCGGCTTCGGTGGTCAGGTCCGAACCGATGCATAGGATAAAGTCGTGCCGCGCCTCCAACGCCTTGTATTTCTCGATGATGCGATTGAGCACCTCATCCACCCGCCGCTGAGCCAGCAGATCGGTCACTTCCGAGGCCCGAAACGCGTACGTGTCTTCATAGGGGACATCCAACTGAAAATGCGTGAGCAGCAGGTCGATGTTCTTGTCGCGGCGGTCGCGCCCATCGACGCCGACATAGGGCCGGAAGACGGCCACGCGCCGCGTGCGCCGCAGCACGCTCTCGATGATCCCCAGGGAGATCAGCGACTTGCCGCAATGCGGTTCGGTGGTGGTGAGGTAGATGGATTGGGCCATGAAGGGTTATGGATGGGGCGGAATGGGCTGAAGCGTGTCGAACTATTTTAACAGACGCGCAACGCCACAGGAAATGACAACGAATTTGGGGATGAAACGAATTGGGATCGCGATGGGAGTTGGGATGGGAGGCAGGTGAGTCGCACCTCGCAGGTGCAACTCACCTTTCCCCCACTTTATAAACCAATATACCGGGCGTAAAGGCTGCGGGCGATGTCGGGGTCTTCGGTTCCCTTGATGATGGCCCGCCCATCGCGGAAGAGGGTGATGTCGTAGCCGTCGATATGGACTCGCAAAAGATGGTCGTTGTAATTCACCTCGCCCAGGGCCTGCAATCGCTTCGCCAAAGTGGGAAAATCAACCCTGGCATGAGGCGCGCTCACCTGAACCGCATTGCGACCGCACAGCACAGCGCTGCGGCTACCCACTTCGGCTTCCAGGAAGCGATACAGCCCCAGGCCGCAGGCCGGGCAATCGGGATTGCGGCCCGCGACCGAGAATTGCTCGAAGCTATTATCCCAAATATCGAGATAAATCAGCCCTTTGTTCAACTCGCCGCGGCCCGTGAGCAGTTTCATGGCCTCGCCCGCGCTCCACGAGGCCAATGCGCCCACGGCCGGGCCGAGCACACCCACTGTGTCACAGGTCGGGCCGCCGGTGGCGGGCTCGGTTCCCAGCAAACATTGCAAACAGCCGGTGACCTCGCGGCCCACTTTTTCAGCCGCGCCTTCGGGAATCAGGGTGGCCGTCATGCCGTAGGACGCAACCACGCCCGAATAGACCCAGGGAACGCCCAGTTTCAGGCACACATCGTTGATAAGATAGCGCGTCTCCATGTTGTCTGTGCCGTCCAACACCAGGTCTGCGCCCTCGATCAGACCGATGGCGTTGCCCGGATTGTAGTCCGCGACCACGCCCTCCACCTGAATCTCGCTGTTGATGCGGCGTAGATGACGCTCGGCCGCCACGGCCTTGGGCAACCCCGCGGCCAAGTCATCCTCGTCGTAGAGCAATTGACGATGGAGATTGTTCAGCTCCACCAAATCGCGGTCCACCAGACGCAACCGGCCCACCCCGGCCCGCGCCAGGTGCATGGCCAATGTGCTGCCTGTGGCGCCCGCGCCGATGATGACCACGAAACTTTCCAGCAATTTGCGCTGCCCGGCCTCGCCCAGGCCGTAAAAAAGCATTTGACGTTGGTAACGTTTGAGCGATTTGGACATAGTCGAAAACCGAAATGATTTTAAGCGCTCACTCATTTGAAACTTGAGCAATATCTTTTGTGCCGACCAAGATAGACGAAAATAGACCAAAGTAGACCAAGTTTTGCACGGACGATGGGACGATTTATGGGCTCATCGTCCCGTGGTCTTATCGTCCATTTTCACACCGATGGCATCAAGAGTCAAGCGCCAGCAGATGACGCGCCGCAGCATGCACCTGAGCGACGGAAATGTCGCGCACACAGCCATGAGCGGGGAGATCGGGCCAGTCGAAGCGCCCGCAGGGGATGCACGTCCAGTCGGATTGCAGGACCATGTGCCGGGCAGGATCGCCCCAGGGGCCGAAGAGAACGGGATCGGCGGGGCCAAAAAGATGCACCGTGGGCGTTCCCGTGGCCACGGCCAGGTTCAATGGGCCGCTGTCCGGGCCGAGAACCAGGTCGGCGCGGGCAAGCAGTGCGGCCAACTGGCCAAAGCTCGTGCGCCCGGCCAGGTTGATGGCCGCGTCACCCGCGAATTCGCACACCTTCGCGGCCAACTCGGCCTCGCCAGGCCCGCCCGTCACCAGCACCCGCACATGGTCCTGGCTCAGGCGTCGGATCACCTCCCCCCATTTTTCCGGCTCCCACAGCTTGATGGCCGCGCCCGC
>JAADII010000126.1 GCA_013151415.1 Chloroflexota bacterium | reverse complement strand
AGAGACTATCCACCACGGTGGGCCGCCGCGCCCGCCGATACGCGGCTGCGCCCGCGCCCAGGGGATGATTTAGAACCAGCGCGTGCACGCGCGCGGTCTCTGTCTCGCCTCCCGCGATCTGAGGGCCGGCCACGCCCGCCCAACGCCCCTCTTGTAAACGTCGCACGCAGGCCCACACATAATCCGGCTCAGGCCGCGTGCGCGCATCCAAACGAACGAAATATTCACCCTGGGCCTCGGCCAGGGCCTTGTTCAACGCGGCCGCAGCCATTCCCCGCTCGTTGTGCAAAAATCGAATATGGGCATGGTCGGCCGCGGCCTGCTCGGCCATCTCCCGCGTCCCGTCCACCGAGCCGCCGTCCACCAGCAATATCTCCATGCGCTCACACGGGTAGGTCTGCGCAAGCAAGGCGGCCAGCAGACCGGGAAAATAACGCGCTTCGTTGAGCAAGGGAACCGCAACGGTGCAGCGGGGAGGAATGGGGCGAGTCATAAATCGGTCTATTTGCGCAGCAGTCCGACGGCGGGCTTGCCCGCTCCGATACCGGTGAAAAGGACGATGAGACGATAGGACGATGAGACCATAGCTGGGCCTCACCCCATCGTCTGGCACTCGAATCAGAAACCAATCCGTGGAATCCGCGTCCTATTTTCGCAGCAATCGTTCGGGCGCGTCGCTGCAAATGCCGTCCACGCCCATCTTGCGCAGGGCCGCTATCTCCTCGGGCCGCTCTTCGTGCCAGAGGATGATGCCCAGCCCGGCCTCGCGCACCGCGGCCACCCATTCGTTGGTGAGCAAGGTGTGGGGTTGGGGATGAAAACCCTCCCAGCAGGGATGCACGAAATCCGCGTCCACCGCCCGCGCGAGCTGCACCGCGTTCACGCTGGGCGCGCTAAAAAGGATGGAGGTGCGGATGTTGGGGTCCAGCCACTTGACCGCGGCCAGCCAATCGGGACGGAATGAGCCGACCAGCACCCATTCGCGTATGTCGTAATGGGCGATGCGCTCGACCAAAGGCTGCACCGCCCGCCCTGATTTCACTTCCAGATACATGCCCAGCCCTTGCGCCAGGCAGAATTCGATGGCTTCATCCAGGGTGGGAATGCGTTCGCCCTGGCCCGCGTCGATGGCCTTGAGCTGGGTCAGAGTGAAGCCGCTCACCGCGCCGGCGTGACCGTCGAACCGGTCCACCACGTGGTCATGGATGATTACGGGCACGCCGTCGGCCGTGACTTGCACGTCCAGTTCCACCATGTCCGCGCCCAGCTCCGCGGCCTTGCGAAACGCGGCGAGGGTGTTTTGCGGCGCATGGGCCGAGGCCCCGCGGTGCGCGATGCGCAAGAAGTCGAATTCTTCGGGGCGGATCTCGGCCTTGAGTTTCTCGATCCACCAGGCCACGCGAGCGGGGATCCAGGCTTCGAGCGCTGGCCAGGGCGTGAGGATGTCCGCGGGGATGGCGAACATGCGCGAGAATTCCCAGGCCGGCTCGAAGGCCTGTTTACGCAGATGGGTGCGAACCAGGGTGTTGGCCTGGGGCGTGCGCATGGGGCGGATGGTCTCCTGAAAAAGGGGCGTCACCCAAACGCCGCCGCTTCCGGCCAGTCGCGTAGTCGATTCGTTGCGCCGGGCGGGGGGCTTGCGCCGGTGGAACCATTCCACATCGGGCGCGAACGCGTGTTTGCCCGGCTCGGAAAGCAGGCGGGGCCGACCCTGCTCCAACGCGGGCGCGGCGTCGAGGGCCATGTCATGCCAGCCGCCGTGCCAACTGGCCTCGACCCGATTCACCCGGCCTCCAGCATCCACATAGACCCACACATGCTCCAACTCGTAGAGATGACCGATGTCCCAGTCCCACCAGATCGCGTACTCGATGGCGAACTCCGCGGCCGCGCGGTCGTCGGGGCGCAGCGCGATGCGTCGTGGAAAGGAGGGTGAGGACCCATCGGAACGAAAAATGGTGTAGCCCACGGCCTGGGGCATGAACGGTTCATTGGCGTCGAAGTAGATGATGGGCGCATAGGTTGCGGCCAACGCGCGCTCATCCATGTTCTGAGGCGTTTGCAACAGGGCTTCGATGCTGGCGGGATGCATGGTTCCGACGTGGGGGTGATGAGTTGCGACTGAATGGAGATAATCTTGCGAATGGCCATCTTGCCGGACAAGAAGCGGACGATGGGACGATAAGACGATAAGACGAATGTCGCTATCGTCCCTTCGTCTTATCGTCCTTTCGTCCGACATTCATGGCAAGGAGCTATGGCTCTGACAATGATTTCAGATAAGGATTAAACACATACTCATGCGAAAATCGCCCGCGAGGCCAGGCGAAGTAGGCGAACGCGCGCGCGGGGTCGAGGAAGAAATCCCCGCGCTCAAGGGTGCGGCCGATATCCTGCGCGTAGCCCCAGGGCGCGTTGGCTTTGTCCTCGCCCCAATTATCGCCGTCGAACGCGGCCGGGAGGATGTGGCCGCGATAGTCGAAGGGTTGATCGAACAACTTGCCCGGCCCTATCTCCTCGCGCCGCGGCCACAAGGTCTCGTAGATGGGCGCGAGCGCGTAGCGAACATCGCCATCCTGGATGCCGGTGGGGCGTTGCGCGGTTTCGCCCGGTCGATAGACGATCTCGGCCGGCTCCAGTTTTAGCGGTTCGCCGTAAATCCCGTGCCCATAAGTCTCCACCCACACCGCGGGCCGCCCCTCCTCCATTCGCGCCCGACCCGACACGCTCAACGCGCCTCGTCGCACCGAGCCGTCGAAGGCATAGAGATAAATGTGGCTGTGCGCCAGCGTGAGCAGCGCCACAGGCCGTCCAAAGGTCGTGCCGTCTTTGGCGGCGACCACCTGCAAGGATTCCATGTCGTTTTCGTGGCAGCCGTTGCTTTGCGCGCACGGCTCCGGGGTGTAATCTCGCGGATGAAACAGCGAGTAGAAGAGGAACCAGTGAGTCTTAGTCTCGATGATGGAGGCGTAGACCCAGGCCCGCAGGTCGCCCTCGGGCTGATTTTCCCAATTATTATTACCCACCCAATCCTTGTCAAAATTCACCGCGGCGATGTAGTCCGCGGTCGAGGCCGCGCCCTGGTGAATGATGGGCGCGTAATGCCGAACGATGGCCTCGCGTTGGGCCGGGGAAGCGGGCGGGCCGGAAAAGGGAGCCGGCGGCGGAGCCTGGCACGCGGTGAGGAGGAGAAGGAGGAGGGCGTATTGCGCCGCGCGTATTGCGTGGATTTTGGTGCGCATTGGAGCATTTTAACGCAAAGGCGCGAGGGCGCAAAGGGGCGCTCGTCATTGCAAGCGCGACAGCCGAAGCAATCTCCGAGGACCATGAGGGGGCCTTGTTCGAGTGACGAAAATGCCATGAGGTCTGGAGATTGCTTCAGCCCGCCGGGCTTGGCAATGACCAATGAGAGATTTTTTGAACAGGCGACGGCGGGCAAGCCCGCGGCGGATAGGGATGAAAATCGCTTGCGCCGACCAACGTAGACCAAGGTAGACCAAGATAGACGATGGAGCTTCTTGGTCCTATGGTCTATGTTGGTCTGAGCGCTCATCAAGGCCTGTGCGACCGACATCGGACATTGGACATTGGACGCTTATTTTCGAAGCAGGCTTCACGGGCGACCGCCCGCTGATACCGATGAAAGGGACGATGGGACGATAGACAATGAGACCATCCATAAGCCTAAGCTCCCATCGTCCTATCGTCCTATCGTCCATCGTCTCACCCTCCCAAAACCTGCAACAACCGCTTCACCGCGTCCAAATCCCCATCCCAGGGGCCGGGGCGCTCTTGCTTGAGGGTGGTCACGGCCGCGGCCCAGCGCGTGGCTTCGGCCGGGGGCAGGTCGAGGCGCTTGGCCAGGTAGGTCATGAAACAGGTGTCCCCGCGGCCGGTGCGGCCGGCCAATGAGCGGGGCGCGAAGGGCGCGGTGTAGATGTCGCCGTCCACATACACGGTGACGCCCGACGATTGCGTGAGCACGATCTCGCGCGGGCCGTATTCGGCCAATCGATGGGCCGCGGCCTCGAGATCGTTCAATCCTGTGAGCAGCTCGGCCTCGGCCCGGTCCACCTTGAGATAGGTCACATGACGCAAGCCCTGCTCCATCTCGGGCCAGGGTTTGTGCACCAGCGCGTCTCCCTCGCGGGCGCGCACGAATCCCTGCACATCCAGGGCCACCGGCCCGCGACGGGCCAGCGTTTCGAGCATGGAGAGCGCGACCTCACCCGCCATGATGGGCGTGATCGCGTAAATGCGCGCGGAAATGGGGGGCAGGTCGGCCTCGCGAATCAGGCCCGCGAAGCCCAGCGGTCTGGTTTCGCGGCGCTCCATGTCGGAGGACTTGTAATAATTGGCGATGCCCGAGGTCTCGGCCGCGGCCGTGGCGTAAACCTGCACGCCCGCTTCTCGCAGCTCGTCCAGCAAATGGAAATCGTCGGGATGCAGCCGCGTGACCACGGCCACGCGATAGCCCAGACGGCTGAGCGCGATGCCGCCGTAGTAGACCGCGCCGCCGGCCGCGTAGCCGCCCTCGCCGTCCACGAAAATCTGATCTTTGGCCAGATGGCCGATCATCATGATGTCAACATTCATTCCCTTTTCTCCACCATAAGATACTCATATCGCCGGCCCTCGTGACCGGAGCCGCGGCCATAATAATGCCAGCGGGGGAAATTGAAATCGGCCGTCACCGAGCGGGGGAGCAAGAGCACGGCCTGAAGAAAGGATTCCAGGTCGGGCACGTTGTAGATGTTCACATCGTAGCCCCAATGATCCATCTGGTTGAACAGCTCGCGCGAGTTGGCGTGCTTCCAGCTCAGGGAAAAGCGGTTGATCCCCCACCTGCGCAACGTCTCCAAAATCTCGTGCGCTTTCTCCGGCATGGCCAGCATGAGCGGGATCAGAAAATCGATGGGGCATTGCAAGATGGCCTGGGGATGCTCGCTGGCCAGGCGTCGGAACCCGCTCTCTTGCAAATCCTCGATATTGGCGTTGAACCACAGGCTTTCATCGGCCAGGCCCTTTTGCGCCACCAGGGCCAGCACTCGCTCCAACAACTGGCCGTCGCTCTTGAGATCGAGCTTGATGGCCCGCTCGAAAGCCTTGATCTTGTCCAGGGCCTCGGCCAGAGTCAGCCAGCGCTCCTCCTCGGTGACGGGCGCCTCCTCGAACGAATCGTGCCGCAAGATCACCTCTTGCCGCGAGGGGTCGAAGCGCACATCCACCTCGGCCCAGCGGATCTCCGAGGCCAGAAATTGTCGCAAATTGGCGTGATCGTTGACGCCATGCCAGGCCAATTGCACGCGTTGCGGCAGCGCGGTCTCGCCGGGGATGAGTTCGGCCAGGCGATATTCCTTGCCGCGCACCGAGCGCCGCGGGGGTCGCGTGCGCTTCGATTCGAAGATGGTGTCGGCATGAAGCAACAGCACCTCGCCCGTGGGGTCGGCCTGGGCCACGGCCTTGAGATTGGGCGGCTCGTTGTCGATGAATGCGAACACGCGGAAGCCCATCTCCTGGAAATAGCGCAACCCGGCCACTTTCACCTGCGGCACCACCTCTTCCCAATCGCCCGGATTCATGTACAACATCTCGTTACGGAATTTCACTCGATAGGGCTGGCCGAGGATGTTCAGCGAGCGCAGCGTCTCCTCGCGCAGGATCTCAGGCCGACCGGTCACCAGGCCCACATCGGTGTTGGGCTGAAGTTGGAACCAGCGGATCATGTCCAGCACGCCCCGAAATGGCCGGTGCGAGTGGAAAATCATCTCCGGCGTCCAGCGGTGCTCGAGATACCAGGCGATGATCGCGTCCCAATGCTCGCGGGGGACATGCAGCGCCTGAAGCATGGGCTCGATCTCGTTTTCGTGCCAGCGGATGTCGTCCACGCGCAGGCGGCTGAAGAAATGGGTGTGATGGGCGCGGTCATAAGCCTGGAAGGTGGCCAAAATCATGTAGCGCGTGTCGATGATGGTGCCGTCGATGTCCGAGACGAGCAGTAGTTTGTCGTGAGGATAGCTTTGGCGCATGCGCTGGTAATGCACGGCCAGCTCATGCATCCAATTCTTACGCGTTCTCCTTCGCGAATTCATGGTCAAATCTTTCGATGCGCAACACCTGGCCGACGATGCGGGTGGGGCCATCGGGGCCGGGGATGGGGCGGCCCGGCGTGCCCTGGCCCACCGAAACATAGAGCTCGCCATCCGGGCCAATGGTGATGTTGGTGGGCATGTCCAGGCCGTCGGCCAGCACTCGCGGCTCGCCGCCATCCGCCGGATAGAGCGTGATCTTGCCCGAGAAACGGCGATAGCCGCCGTGCAGAGGCGGCGCGTCGGGGTCGAAGAGGTCGAAAAGCTTGGGCAGCAGGTCTGCGTAGATCGAGGCCATCTCCACGGTGAAAATATTGCCCTCCTCGTCGATGGCCACGTCCACCGCGGTGGTCAGGCCCGTGATCTCGTCCTGAAACTCGCCTGTTTCGGGATTCACGCGCACGATTTTCGCGTCGCCGGGCATGAAGGGGATGAAATTGCCCGTGCTCGGGTCGCGCACATTGCCCGAAAAGAGCGCCACCAGCACATCGCCGTTGCGCGGGTCCACGGCCACGCCCGCGGGCACGGCCTGCTGGCCATGCGCGAGTTCGGGAAACGTCACGGCCTCGCGGATCTCGCCATCCAGCGAAATATCGTAAAGCTGATTGGCCGTGCTGGCCGCGGCGTAGATGTGGGTCTGGTCGAGATTGAAGGCGATGCTGTTCATGTTGCTGCGACCGGCCAGATTGCGGCCGATGCGGCCATCGGGACTGATTTCATAGAGAGCGATCTTGTCCAAACCGCCGTCCACGCTCAGAAACACGCGACCATCTTCGTGCAACAACACATCTGCGGGACCGTTCACTTCGTCGCGACGGCTGTTGAAAAACTGCAGGGCGTTGTAAGTGGGCAAATGACTAAACCAACGCTCCATCTCGCCCTCGTCCATAAAATCGCCGTCGCGGTTGAGATCGCGAAACACGCTCAATTTGCCCGTCATCTTCTGCGGGTCCGCGGCATCATAGCCTGTGCCGGCCTCGGCCACATAAAGCTCGCCCTCAGGCCCCACGGCCACCCCGCGCGGATTTTGCAAATCGGTGAGGATGACGGTGATGCGAGGCGGGGTGGGCGTGGGTTCGAGCGTGGGCGGCGCGAGAGCCGAAGAACCGCATCCCGCGAGCCACGCGCTCAGCCATAACAGAGCCGATATCTGAAATATTCGAAACCGATTGTTTGTGATGAACATGGCGTATTACGTATTGCGTATTGCGCGGCGTTTCGCGATCAACGACATAGGAAATGCGCAATACGCAATACGAACCTACCAAAGAAGCGACTTCTCGGTGTCGGGATCGAAGAATTGCACGTTTTCGGTGTCGAAATGAAGCTTGACATGGTCGCCGATGCGCAGGCCCAGGCCAGGCTCCACCAGCAGTTGCACGTCCGTTTCGCCAATGCGCACATCGATCAAATCGTCGCGGCCCAGCGGTTCGACGATATTGATCACGCCGGACGCGCCTTCATCGGCCAGGGAGACATGTTCGGGCCGGACGCCCATGATCACCTTGCCCCGGCCGACCGCCTTTTCGCCGCGTTCGGCCGGCACAACCAGATCAATGCCAACACCCCTCGCATGATATTCCCCGTTCTCAATCACCACCTCCACATCGAAGAAATTCATAGGCGGATTGCCCACAAATCCGGCCACGAACAGGGTCTTGGGCCGTTCATAAAGCTCGTCCGGCGGCGAAAAGGCCTGCAACTTGCCATCTTTCATCACGGCCACGCGATCGGCCATGGTCATGGCCTCCACCTGATCGTGGGTGACGTAAATCGAAGTGATGCCCAGATCGATTTGAAGACGTTTGATCTCGCTGCGCATGGAGAGACGTAAACGCGCATCGAGGTTGGAGAGCGGCTCGTCGAATAAAAGCAATTGCGGCTCTTTCACCAGGGCTCGTCCCAAAGCCACGCGCTGTTGTTGTCCGCCTGAAAGCTGCGCGGGTTTGCGATCGAGCAGATGGCCGATGCCCATCATATCGGCCACCCGCTGCACGCGTTTTTGCATCTCCTCTTTGGGCACTTTTTTCAATTTTAGCGGGTAGCTAATGTTTTGAAACACGGTCATGTGCGGATAGAGCGCATAGCTCTGGAAAACCATGCCAATGTTACGGTCCTTAGGCGGGACCGCATTGACCACCTTGCCATCGAACAGGATTTCGCCCGCGGTGGGTTTGTAAATGCCCGCGACCATGAGCAGCGTTGTGGTCTTGCCGCAGCCTGACGGCCCCAGGAAAGCGACGAATTCGCCATGCTCAATGGTCAAATTGATGCCGTCCGCGCCGACCACATCGCCCCAGCGCTTCGTGAGATTGACAAGTTCGACTTTCATGGATAACTCCTTATTGATTGCGTATTGGCGCAAGTCGCTGCGCGAAAAAGTCGTTGAGGGGCGAAATTACGCAATACGCAATGCGCACTTGACTTTATGTTCCACCTTTTGCTCCGCCGCCATAGATGCTGAGCAGCGTTTCCTGGGTGAAGATGAAAAAGATAAGAATAGGCAACAACTGGAAAAGCCCCACGGCCGCGACCTGATTCCAGCCGGTGGGCGAAGTGTCGCCCGAAAATTGATTGAGATAAACCGAAAGATTGGAGACTTTGGCGCCAATGGTGAATGTGAAGGGGATCAAGTATGCGTTCCAGCCGGCGATGAAGTTGAAAATGGCCAGCGCGGCCAGTCCCGGCTTCACCTGCGGCAAGATGATCTCCCACCACACGCGAAAGCGAGATGCGCCGTCGATGAGCGCGGCCCGCTCCATATCCCAGGATAAATTGTCGAAAAAGCCCTTCATAAGCCAAATGCCCAGAGGCAATTCCAGGGCCACCATCACCAGGGCCACGCCGCCGACCGTATTGAAACCGAACACTTTACCCAGCAAAGGGATGCCGGCAATGAAAAGCAAGACTTGGAAAATGGCGATGAGCAACAGCTCGGGCCGAAACGCATGCAACACCAAGGTGAGCCCCAAAAAGCCTTTGCGGCCGCGAAAGTTCATGCGCGAAAGCGCATACCCGGTAAGCGTGGAAAGAAAGCCCACACCAATGACCATGCCTATGGCGATAAGAAACGAATTCAACGTCACGCGCCATATTTGCGGGTCCAGCAAAAACTGCCAGTTTTGAAGCGTGAACCCCCCAATATTGCCGTTGGCGTCCACAGGGAACAGGCCCTCGGTGCGATAGGAAAATGTGGCGATGATAACCCAATAGTATCCAACCAAAATAGGGATAATGCTAATGCTGAGCGCCACATAGGGCAATGCGGAGACAATTTTGCGCCAAAGACCGCTTTTGGCTTCGACTTCGAAAGTGGTAGTGGTCATAATCCTCTCCTAAAGAACATCGATTTTGGGCTCTTGCACCAGTTCGTCGAAACGGAACACGCGTAAATACACCACCGACGCTACGATGGCGATGACCACCAGCACCAATCCCCAGGCCGCGCCATAACCCCATTGATTCGTGCCAAAGTAAGTGAACAAAGCTCGTTTGTATGAGGTTAACGCCCACACCTCGGTGGTGAAAAGGCCGGGGCCGCCGTTGGTGAGGAGCAAAATATACTCGAACGAAACCAGCAACGAAAGCGTTTGATAACTGGTGACGAATAGCAACGGCCATTTTATCAGCGGCAGCGTGATATCGCGCACAATCTGCCAGGTGGAGGCGCCGTCCACGCGCGCGGCCACGAACAAATCTTTGGGAATGGACTCAATGGCCGATGAGAAAATTAACATGCCAAAGGATGCGCCCACAAAGCCGTTGACCAAAATCACGAAAAGCCAGGGCTGTTCGTTGAGCCAATAAGGCTGATGCTCGACGCCAAGCCAGCCCAACACCTGATTGATGATGCCATAAGGCGGCTGTTGCACCATGCGACGCCACATAACGATATAGACCACCGAGGGCGTGATGCGAGGCAACAGCCAGATCATGCGAAAGAAAAAGCCCGCGCGGCGGCGTATGTGCGACGTGAGCAAGGCCAACACCAGCGCCATGCCCACATTGAAAAAGATCAGGGTCAGCGAAACATATCGTATGGTGTTGCCTAGAATCTTGGGGAAGAAGCGGTCGGAGAACATGCGGCGATAGTTCTCCAAACCAATGAAATGCCAGGGTTCACTAAAATTGGAGCTGGAAAGATCGGTGAGGCTGAGAATGAAAAGGATGAACGCGGGAATGAAAAAGAAAACCATCACCAAAAACGCGGTCGGCGCCATAAAGCCCCAAGCGCCCAATGTGCCCTTGACCGAAGGGTCTTCGCGCGTGACCGCAACCGTGTTCCATACTCCGGCTACAAAAATCAATAGCGAAGCCAAAAGAGCCAGAGCCATGCCATAGGTCATTTCCATGTCTACGCCCGCGATGCCGGCCTTGCGACTGGCCACGCCAAACCCGCTAAGGATGCCAAAAAAACCCATCGCGCCCAAAATGGCCAACGCCAAACCATCCCACAACACCAGTCGGCGACGTTGCCACGCCACGATCAGTGAGAGAAACGTCACCGCAGCCACCACCAAAATGAAATGGTTCATCACCGAGCCCCGGAAAACAATCTCGCCACTTCCTTTTTGGATGACCGTCCCTGCGGCGATGTGACGCCCAGTGAGGGTGGAGAATAGCTTATCGTTGACAATAAAACTCACCCAAGGCAGATAAAAAGCCGCCACCGCCAACACTGCGGCCGGAGCCGCCAGCACATAACCCGCCAGACCTCGAAAGCGCTTTGAGGACATATGCCTGTCTCCTCAAGAAAGAGCGCGTGGAGAGGGGCGCGGCCCCTCTCCACGGCATGGCGAAAGCGTTTATTTGATGATCACGTTGTCGCCAAGATTGTTTTGCAAGGTCTCCACCACCAGGTCCACAGCCTCGTCCGGCGTCAACTCGCCAGATTCCGCGGCCTGGATGCCCAGGAAATAGGCCTCGGACCACTGGCTCCAGTAGGGGCTGTTGGGCAGGAAGGTGGTGTATTCAAGGAGCGGCAAGGTGGCGCTCAGGAACTTAGCCGAGGTGTAGGGCAGATAATCGGACTGCGACTTCAAAATGCCCAGATGGCCGCTGGCCACCGCGTAGGAGGTGTTCAGCTCTTTCGTGGTGGCTTTCGAAATCAGCAACAAGGCCAGATCAGGCGCTTCGGATTGCGAGCTGATCATGTAAAGCAAGGGATGCGTGAGGGTGATGGGCTTGTTGGTGCCATCCGGTTGGGCCGGAATGGGAGTGAAGCCCACGTTCTCCCACAGATAATCCTCACCCCCCACGTCCTGGAGGTAATTGGTGTGCCAGCCAGCCCAGCGCCAGGTGCCCTCGAACACGAACATGACCTTGTCGAAGCGACTCGTGTATTCTTTGTGGAAGTCCCAATCGCCGTCCAGCTTGTTGGGGCGGATGATCTTGCGCACCTGCGAAGCGTCGTAGAGGCGATTGTAAACCTTGCGCGCGGCCTCCCTATCGAACACCAATGCGTCGGTGCCCTCCTGGGTGATCTCGCCGCCAGCGCCATAGTAGTAATAGAGGAAGTCGGGGCCATTGGAGGGGCGGTGCCACCAACCATCGCCTTCGGCCACAATGCCTTGCTCCACCGCCTGCTGCGCGGTGTCGAACATATCATCCCATGTCCACTCACTGGCCACCACGCGATCCCAAAGGCTATTGATTTCGTCATCGGTCCAGCCCAATTTCTTCAACAGGATCTTGCTGTAATACATGGGCCGGGCTTCGGCGTCCTGCGGAATGCCCCAGATGCGACCATTCAGTTTCGTGGATTCCCACAAACTATCGATCACATCCTCGAATTCAGGATAGTCGCCGATCATGTCGGTGATATCGACAAGATAGCCAGCCGTGGCCCAATCGCCGATATGCTCATGACCAGAGACAATAATGTCCGGCGCTTCGCCTGCATCCGAAGCCAATTCAAACTCGGTTTTGTAATCGCCCCAGCTTGCATCATCCTGAATGGTCTCCAACTCGATGCGACGATCGTCACCTCGTTCGGCCAGGGCCTTATTGGCCGCGCCCAACGCCGCCACCAGGTTGTCACAACGACCGTTCTCGTAGGGCGGGCTGGCCTTGCAGCGGGCGACCAGCTTCACAACGTTGGTGGCCGGAACCTCGACGATCTTGGTGACCTCCTTTTCCACCTCGACCTCTTTCTCGACCACCACCGTCTCAACCACCTTCACTTCCTTCTCAACGACGACGGTCTCCTTGATCACCTGCACCTCAGGCGTGGCCTGAGCGCATGCAGCAATGACGACAACCGCCAACAATAGAACGGCCAGAAAAATTGGCCAACGCATAGAACGTGACATGATACTCTCCTCCTACAAAAAAGGATACGCGGTAGTGAAAGGAAACAGAGATAAGACTGTTCGGAAAGAGTGGCACGCGTTTTTTGGGACTGGCTCTCACCTCCTTGACGATTTTTGAAGACGTGGGAACGTCCGCCGGAAAAGCAGACACGAAGACGACAGAGCGAATTCGATGAGAAACATCCAACCGAATGCGCCAAGCGCATCGCGAGGCGGCGCACCGCGCAAAGCCGTGTTTTGCGGTTCACCGCCGCGGCACGCTGGATTCGCGAATCACCAACTCGGCCGGCAGCACCACCTGCTGAGGAGGCGGGGGCTCCTCCGACTCCAAGGATTCAATGATAATTTCGGCCGCCTTCCAGCCGATCTCATAGGCCGGTTGACGCACGGCCGTAATCGAGGGATGCATCAAGGCGAAGGCGGGAATGTCGTCGAAAATGACGATGCCGATATCATCGCGCACGCGCAATCGCGCGTCGCGAATTGCGCGCAACGCGCCCACTCCCAAGCGGCTACTGGTCACGAACAACGCATCAGGCCGCCGAGAATAAGACAACGCCTTGTGCGCAAGGCGGTAGCCATCGCTGCTGCTGGTTCTGCCGCGCAACACAAAAGAATCGGGCAAAGCCAGGCCCGCCTCACTAAGCGCCCGCTTGAAACCTCCCAAACGCCGGTCATGCGTGGTCACCGATAACTCCGAAGTGAGGATGGCGATGCGGCGATAGCCATTGGCGATGAGATGGTGCACGGCTTCGTATGAGGCCTGGTCATCGTTGACCACCACCGAACTAATGGGCAACCCCTCAACCTGTCGGTCGATTTGTACAAAATGCGTCCCCGCTTGCAGAAAAGAATCCAATATCATGGCCGCGCCCGTGGTGGGTGCAAAGATCACGCCGTCCACCTGTTTGGCTCGCAACATCTCCAAACAGCGTTTTTGCGCGGCGGGCTCCTCTCCGGTGTCACATAGCAAGATTGCATATCCCCTTTGCATGGCGCAATCCTGCGCGCCTTTGGCCGCGGCGCTAAAGAAAGGGCTTTGAATGTCATTGAGAATAAGGCCCAGACTATAGGTTAGTTGGGTTTTCAGACCTCGCGCCAGCAAATTGGGCGCGTAGCCCACAGCCTGAATCGCCTCCAACACGGCTTCGCGTTTGGCTGCGCTCACGTTTGCGCTGCCCGTCAGAACCCGCGACACCGTGCTGGGAGATGTGCCCGCGGCGCGCGCGACATCGTGGATGGTTACGGTTGTTTTCCGTTTTGAGGTTCTTTTTCGTTTCACGATTCGCGTCTTGTGGAGAGGAGAACCGGCTTTTGAAAACGATTTCAGAACGTATTATAGCAGGATTCCCCGCACCCGTCAAGAATCGAACGCGTGAAAACGTTGCCAAAATTCAGCCCAATTTCTGGCCGCGCCGACTTTCCCCGCGCCACCAACCCCGGTCATTCATGCAAACGAGACCAAAACGCCCGTTGGTCAGCTCGATAGAATATCCCGTCGCATCTCTTCGTATTCGGCTTTGGTGAGTTCGCCGCGAGCGTAGCGCTGCTTGAGAATTTCCAGGGGAGACTCGCTCGCACCTGGCGGCGAAGAGGGGGGTGAAACGCTCCAGCGTTGGCCCGCGCCGCGCCCCTCGCCGTTTCCAGGCCGCGGAAACAACATGCTCACCAGCCAAAGAGCCAGACCAATAAGGATGAGAAAAAAGATTATCATAAAAATGAAGCCGAAGCCTCCGAAAAGCATCATCATGATCGTGTTTAATGGTGAGCGAGAAGAAAAAAGAAAAAAAGATAAAGCGACCGCGCTCGAGAAGAAGGCGAACGCGGATGAGCCTCACGCCAGATGGGATCTTCATATGTATGATGTCCCAACATCCCCATTCTGCGCAGCCAATGTAACGCGATTTTGACGGCAAGATGACGATTTCGTGAAGAAGCGTTCTCGTTTTGGAAACGCGCCTCGATTAAGCTTGAGGCAAGGTGAAGCCAAACGCGCTACCCCGGCCTTTGCCAGCGCTTCTGGCCCAAATTCGCCCCCCATGCGCCTCGACAATGTGTCGCGAAATGGTCAGGCCAATGCCGCTGCCGCCGCTTGCTCGCGAACGCGATTTGTCCACGCGATAAAATCGTTCGAACAAGTAAGGCAAATGCTCGGCCGACACGCCAATGCCGGTGTCGCGCACCTCGAATTCCACAAAACCATCGCGCGGTCGAGCCGAAACGCGCACCTCGCCCCCCGGGGGCGTGTATTGAAGCGCATTGCCCAGCAGATTGAGCAACACCTGAGTCACGCGGGCCGGGTCGGCCAACACGGCGGGAAGGTCTTCGCTCACCTCCACGACGAGCGCCACCCCTTTGTCTTCGAACTGCCAGCGCAAGCGCGCGAGCGCAGCTTCCACCAGCTCGGCCGGCCTCAGACGCCGCCGGTCCAACGCCAGTTGTCCGGCTTCGGCCCGAGAAAGCTCTTGCAGATCTTGCACCAGGCGTTGTAAACGCATCACCTCGCGTTCCACACTGAGAAAAGTTTCCGGCTCCGCGGGCAAAACACCATCGACCAGGCCTTCCATCACGCTCTTGATATTGCTTAACGGCGTGCGCAGCTCGTGCGCCACATCGCCAATAAGCTCCATGCGCCTTTGTTCGGTCTGTTCCAGCTTGGCCGCCATCTGATTGAAGCTCCGGGCCAGCTCGCCCAGTTCATCCTGCCCCGAAACCTCGACCCGACGATCAAAATTGCCGGCCGCGATCTCGCGGCTGGCCTCCATCATATGATGGATGGGTAACACAATGCGCCGGGCCGTAAACATGCTCACCACCACGGCCGCCAACAAGGCCACGCCGGCCGCGATCAAGGTCACCTCTTGTATGGCCGACGCAAAATTGGCGCGCAAATCTTCAACCAGACCCGGATCATCGCCTATGTGCGCCTCCATGCGTTCGACATGACGCTGGATTGCAGTGGGCGTTTGCCATTGCACGGCCATGGCCAACACCGTGACGCCAACGATGATAATGATCAAATAGGAAAGAAAAAGCCTGACGCTCAAGCTGCGTCGAAATGACGACAACCAGTTCACGCGATTTCGTCCTCAAGACGATAACCCACGCCGCGCACGGTGGCGATAAGATGGTGCGCAAGGGAGGAACGCTCCAGTTTTTTGCGCAATCGGCCAATATGAACGTCCACCACCCGCTCATCGCCATAATAATCATAGCCCCACACCAACTCGATCAGCTGCTCGCGGCTCAACACCCGACCATGATGCCGGGCCAGGGCCAGCAACAGATCGAATTCAATGGGCGTCAGCTCCACTTCTTCTCCGTCCAACCACACGCGACGAGCCGCCGGATCAATGCGCAGGTGCGAAAAGACAAGCTTGGGTTCGGAAGGCGCCAGGCCGCGCCCGCGTCGCAATATCGCTTCGACGCGAGCGACCAGTTCACGCGGGCTGAATGGCTTGGTGAGATAGTCATCCGCGCCCAATTTCAAACCCAAGACTTTGTCCATCTCCTCCGCTCGAGCCGTGAGCATGAGCACCCACACATCCGATTCCTGACGCAATCGGCGCAACACTTCCAAACCATCGATCTCGGGCAACATAATGTCCAGCACCACCAGGTCCGGCTTAAAAGCGCGCGCAGCCTGCAAAGCCTGAAGCCCATCCGAAGCCGTGTGCACCGTATATCCTTCTCGCTCGAGATACGCTCGCACCGTCTTGACGATGGTGGGTTCATCGTCTACAACAAGAATCGTGGCGCTATTCATCATGTTCATTAGCATAGACAGGGAGCTTCGGATTGTCAAGAAAGGAAAATGGAGAACCCCTCCATAGTCCGGGTGAATTCTTGGGTTCTGGCATGGCTTTTCATATAATGTCGGTCATGATCGAAGGCCCGGTCCGGACCTGGGGCGAGGACGCCCGTCGATTCGGTCGGGCTTTTTTATGTCGAGCAGCTTCATCGATGACTTGATGTTTTAGAAACAGGAGAGCAAACGCATCTCCCTCATCGATCCCCATATTTTTGCCTGCAAGGATGTTTTATGTTCTTCAAAAGCTATATTCCTCTGCAAGAACGCCTCGAGGCCAAACGCGCAACCCCTCGCCTGCTCATCGAGGGGCTTTTGCTCACGGGAACCGGACTAGGCGTGTTCGCGCTCATCTTCGAAATTGCGGCCGATGCGTTCAGTGTAGCCGCTTATCAAACCCTTCTGGCCATTCACGGCGCATCGGGCTATCATCAGGTGGCGATCTGGGCGTTCATCGTCCTGTCGGCCTTACTCTTCTTGGGCATCGTGCCCGCGTATAAAGCCGGCTCTTATCTGCGTCCCAATGCCGGCGGCAGCGGGCCGTTGGTCGAGTCTATTGGCCCGGACTGGCTGCGTTGGCTCTCTTGGGTGGGGGCGAGTCTCTTTTTCGTGGATGCGATTCTCACCATCATCATCAGCGCGATCTCGGCCTCGGACGTGACCATGTTGGTCTTGCCCGAGCTGGCGCCCTATCGCATTATTCTGGCCGAGTTGTTCGCCTTTTTCATCATGATGGTGTTGGTGCTCATGGGACCCAAGCGGGCCGTGCCCCTTTTTCTCATTGGCGGCGGCGCGTTCACCATCTTCACTTTGCTCGCGCTGAGTCTGGTTAGCCTGACATCCTTCCTGCATCCGGACTGGGCCTTTCTCACCAATGGCATTGTTACGCGGTTGCAAAGTGATGGCGTGGTGGAACGCGTGGTGCGCGCGCAGCAGGACCTATCCACGCTAAGCATGGTGGTGGTGGCTCAATTGTTCTTTCGCTCCATGTCCAGCGCGATGTTGGGCTTTTCGGGCTATGAAGTGATACCGGCCAGCGGCAAACACGCGGCGCGGCCCAAATGGAAGGTCATCAGCCTGGCTCTCACGTTGGCCGCCCTTTTCCTCATCGGCACGGGCGTGATGCAGCTTTTCGCAGCCCAACGTTGGGATATTCCGGCCACCGAGGGCTACAGCACGCTTCTTATCGAATATGAAATCACCGCGGCCCAAGCTTTGGGGCTGGGCGTGGACCCCGAGTCAGTGACAGTGACCGAGGCCGATGTGCAACGGGCCGAAGCCATGTTTGAGGAAGAGCGCCAGCAACCGCCGCTAGAGCGGCTGCTCGGCCAGGAACGCGTCGCGCCCGCGCCGCGGCACGACGATTACATCGAACGCGTCTCTTACGAATTGGCTTTGGGTCGAGCTGTCACCGATTCGCTAAGCGGCACCTTTGGCGCGTCCTTCCTGCTCATCGCAGGAGCGTTGCTTTCGATTATTCTCTTGCTGGCTCAGGGCGGCGGTTATGTGGGCGGCGCGGCCGTTGCGGCCAACGCCGCTCGGCTGGGAAGATTGCCCGGATTTTTCCTGGATGATCGCGTGGGCATTATCGTCATTTGGGCGGTCTCGGCCATTCTCATTCCCATCATACGCGAAGTCGTGGTGGTGGAATCCTATTACGCATTCGGCTTCGTAAGCGCGTTCATCATTTCCAGCACGGCTGTGTTTTTTGTGCGCGATGACGTGCTCGAGAAAAAAGGCATTGCTCCCGGCTCGGCCGAGGCGAAATCTCTGCGTTTTGCGGGCTTTCGCGGCATGTTCGCCAGCTATTTCATGGGCGTCGTATTGGTCACGCAAAAAACCGACGCCTTGGTGGCCGTTGTCATTGCCGGCGCGCTTATCACGCTTATCCAGGTCATTGTCGCCAATGGCGGCCTGAAGCGACAAGACGTGCGCGATCTGCTGGCGCGATTGGCTCAGGAAACGCAGCGCATCAAACCCCGCTCAGGATTGGAGCGGGCCATCGAGCAAGCCCGTCAACGCGGCATTGCCGACGCCCTGGAAGATTTGCTCGCGGAAGGGGCGACCGTAAAATTCAATGTGGACGCGGACCGCGTGCGTCGGTTGGTCAGTTATCTTTATGACATCGATCCGCGACTCTTTCAACACGAAGGCGCCTGGGGGGATGAACATCATGAACGCATCGAAGAGCCCAATCTTATTCTAGAGGAGGCGTATCGCAAGGCCTATGAACAGAAGCCTCAAATCTTGCGCCGCATCGAGTCTTACTCTCATTTTGGCATTTTTATGTTCATCAACAACTATCATGTCAATTGGGTCTCTCCTGAAACAGGCCGCGACGCCGATGTGGTGCAACAAGCCATGCTAAACATCCTCTTCCCGCTCACGCCGCAAGAAGAAATATGGAAAGAATTTCAGGAATTCAAGCCAGTGCGACAGCCCGAACCCATCTGGCAGTTCAGTCGCCAACGTTATTTGTGGGCCAAAGACCAATGGCCCAATCTCAGCGATCGCATCACCACCATCTGGACATTGCAAGATTTTGGCTTGCTTCCTAAAGATATCGAGATGGACATGGTGGTGACCGTGGCCAATGGCAAGCACTTTCGGCGCATCGCCGTGCGCACCAGCCTGCCCGAACAGCCAGCCGAAGATGGCGAGCCCAACGTCGCGGATGACCAATCAGAGGATGACGCGGGGGCGTGAGTTAAGCCCAAGCCGATGAGACATCGAATCGCCCTTTCTTGAGCCTTGGCCCCTTATTCAGGCCGGTGCACAACAAAGCTTTGCGCCTGGCCCTGACGCACCCGGTCGAACGCGCTGACCTGAATGTATTCGTCGGGATGCGCCGCGCGACAGGCGTCGATCGCGTCCATCACATCCTGCACGGTGGGCGAACGAAAAAGGGGCAATTTCCACCAATGCCAATAGGTTTGGGCCGGATCAATGCGCTCGCGATGCTCCACCACCGGCATCCAGCCCTGATTCAAGATATACGCCACCTGCCGGGCGATTTGCTCACGACTCATGGATGGAAGATAGGAAAACGTTTCGGTTTTCATGGGAAAATGCTCCTTGCATTGAAATAATCATGTTGAGACCGGGCGCCTCACACCGCCAGCTTATCCACCGGCTCGTAATCAAACGTAACGCCCTTCCAGGTTTCCAGGGCCATGTCCAGCTCGGGGCACTGTCGCGCCGCGGCCTTGAGGATATCCGGCCCTTCGGCCACGATGTCTCGGCCCTCATTACGCGCCTGCACCACGGCCTCCAGGGCCACGCGGTTCGCGGTCGCGCCGGCCTGGCTGCCCCAGGGATGGCCCACCGTGCCGCCGCCGAACTGAAGAATCGAATCATCGCCGAAAATGGAGACCAGATCGGGCATGTGCCACACGTGGATGCCGCCCGAAGCCACGGGAAACACGCCCGGCATCGATAGGAAAGGCTGATCAAAATGAAAACCGGGCGCGTTTTCCTTTTTCAGATGATCCGAGCGCAGCATTTCATTGATGCCAATGGTCGAGGCGCGATCGCCTTCCAGCTTGCCCACCACCGTGCCGTTGTGCACATGGTCCACGCCCACGATGCGCGCCCACTTGGCCAGCACCCGCCAGTGAATGCCGTGGTCGGGATGGCGGTCGATGACCGAGTGCATGGCCCGATGCGCGTGCAACAACATGCTGTTGTCGCGACACCACTGCGATAAGGAATTGAAAGCGGTGAACCCCACGATGAGATAATCCACCATGATGATGCGCGAACCCAATTCCTTGGCGTATTCCGCGCGGCGATACATCTCCTCCATGGTGTGCGCGGTCACATTGAGATAATGCCCTTTTCGCTCGCCGGTCTCGGCCTCGGCCTTGTGCACGGCCTCCATCACGAACTCATAGCGGTCGCGCCAGCGCATGAACGGCTGCGAGGTGATGTTCTCATCGTCCTTGGTGAAATCCAGGCCCCCGCGCAGGGCTTCATAGACCAAACGACCGTAATTCTTGGCCGAAAGCCCCAGTTTGGGTTTCATGGTCGCGCCCAAGAGCGGACGGCCATACTTGTTTAGCCGGTCTCGCTCCACCTGAATGCCATGGGGCGGGCCTTGAAACGTCTTCAAAAGCGCGGGCGGAATGTAAATGTCCTCCAGCCGCAGCGCGCGTAGCGGTTTGAACCCAAACACATTGCCTACGATGGACGACATGAGATTGGGCATAGACCCTTCCTCGAACAGGTCGAGGGGATAGGCGATGTAGGCCATGAACTGGTCGTCGCGGCCGGGAACGGGCTTGATCTCGTAGGTGCGGGCGCAGTAGCGAGCAGGCTCTACGAGATTATCGGACCAGACCGTGGTCCAGGTGGCGAAAGATGACTCAGCGGCAACGGACGCGGCCGCCTCTTCCCAGGGCACGCCCTCTTGCGGCGTGATGCGAAACGCGGCCAACACCTGGTCGGGGCCGGGTTCATAACCGATATCGTAGTAGTAGTGAGTTTCACTATATTCCTTCACTCCGGCGTCAAACAACGCCTCTGATCGGGCCTTGTCGTTGTGATTATGCTTAGACATGGATGCACTCCTTGAATCAAGAAAAAACGAGTCGCTTGGAAGATGCGTTTAGCCGCTTAGCGCCGCGCGCACCGCGTCCAACTGGCCGTAGGATAACAGCTTGCGGCTCTTATGCTGGATGAACTTGGCGTATTCGTCGATAAACACCTTGCCAGGCTTGCGAAAATCGAACACTTCAGGATGGTCGCGGAAGTATTCGCGATGGACGCGCGTCCACACCAGGCGTCCATCCGTGTCGATGTTCACCTTGGTCACGCCCAGGGGAATGGCCTTGGCGAAATCATCCTCGTTCACGCCCTTGGCCGAGGGGTCAAGCGCGCCGCCGGCCGCGTTGATGCGTCGCACCTCTTCCGCGGGCACGCTGCTGGACCCGTGCATAACCAGCGGGAAGCCGGGCAAACGCTGCTGGATCGCGGCCACGCGATCGAGGTGTAGTTTGGCCTCGCCCTTAAACTTGTAAGCGCCATGGCTGGTGCCAATGGCCACGGCCAACGAATCGCAGCCCGTGCGCTCCACGAACTCCTTGGCCTCGTCCGGATCGGTCAGCTTGGCGTGTTTCTCGTCCACCGCGATGTCCTCTTCCACGCCGCCCAACATGCCCAGCTCGGCCTCCACGCTCACCCCGGCCGCGTGCGCCCGCTCGACCACCCGCCGCGTGATGGCGATATTCTCCTCGAAGGGATAGTGCGACGCGTCGATCATGACCGAGGAATAGAAGCCCGACTCGATGCAATCGTAACACGTTTGCTCATCGCCGTGGTCCAGATGCACCGCGAAGATGGCTTCGGGATACATCTGCTCGGCCGCGCGAATAATGGCCTCGAGCATGACCACGCCCGCGTATTTGCGCGCGCCACGCGAGATCTGCACGATAAACGGCGCATTGGCCCGTCGATGCCCCTCGAACAGGCCCAACGCTTGCTCCATATTATTGATATTGTACGCGCCCACCGCGAACTTGCCGTAGGCCACGCGAAACAGATCGGATGTGGTGACGATCATAATAGAAACCTCCGAGAAGGAGCGTTGGTCGGTTGATTATATATGGCGTATTGCGCACAGTTTTGGCCGAAAACGCCGTTTTCAAAAAAACATGAGCAATACGCAACAATTCATGCCAAACTCATATCTCGCACGATATCGGTCATGCTGATCACGCCAATGGGGCGAGGACGTTCGCCTCTGGCCGTTGGCTCCACCACCACCAACCGGTGAATGCGACGACGACGCATTTCCTGAGCCGCTTTGAACGCCGGATCGTTGGGTTTCACCGTCGCCACTTGCGTGATCATGACCTGATCCGCTCGCAGATGCGGCCACATCTCATCGTAGCCATAAAGCACAACGAGATCGCTACGCGTGATGATCCCGGCCAGAAGCTCGCGATCATCCACCACAACCACGGCGCTAATGTCGTGCTCGTTCATCAGGCGCGCCACCTCGGGTATTGCGGTAGTGGGGTTGCAGGTGATCACGCCATGATGCATGACTTCGGCCACGGATTTTCCATCCATAATCGCCTCACGGAGTCACGATGGGTCGATGCTTGCGCACCGTCAGAAGATAGTAAACAATGAGCAATTGGGTTAGAGCCAGAGGATCAGAATGGCGCTCGCGAGCGCCTTCGCTGAAAGCGCCCAATAATTCAGAATGCAGCTGCTCGGAAAACGCCATCTGGCTCCAGATCACCCGCGCCAGCTCCTCGGCTTTCTCTCGCGAAATCGCACCGTCGATATCCAGAATATCCACCGGCTGCCCACCCGACCAGACATCCTTCTCCAGGCTAATGGCGTCTCGACGGCCATTGTGGGAATGGTCCAAAACGGCTGTGAGATCAGGGCGAGGCAAGGTGTGGCGTTGAAAAATACGAACATTGAGATAACGATTGTCGACATTTTCATCGAAGTAGCCGTAAGGCGGCCAAAATCGCACGATAAGATCTGCGGCCTTTTTCTGCGGCCAGATGTAACGTTCGCTATCCGGCATACGACGTTCGATCGCGGCCAACACCTCCTCGGGCTTATAACCTCGTTTATGGGTGTCGCGAGCCACTTTCCAGCGCCGACGTAGGCGTTCATCCGGGTCGAGATAAATGGTCACATCGAAACATCGCTGCAACGCGGGCGAATGCAAGCTGAGCAGGCCCTCTACAATGACCAGCTTTCCAGGAGAGACATATTCCGGCCGGTCGAGCGCGCCAGTGCTGTGGTTGTAGACCGGCTTCAGAATAGGTTGTCCCAATCGCAACAAATTGACATGCTGTTCCATGATGTCAATGTAATTGCACTCGGGCGAAAGCGCGGTGACGCCCAACCTCTTGCGTTCTTTGCGGTCGTACCGATGATAATCGTCGAGACAGACCACGGTCGCATCGCCGCCGAGAATCTGAGCAATGCCCCGGGTGAGCGTGGTTTTGCCTGCTGCGCTGTCGCCTACGACGCCGATCATGAGAGGACGAAGCTGTTTTGTCATGACATCCTCCTGCCCGCGTTACGCCTGCGCGGCCGCGATGGAAGTCCAATCCGCGCCGACCTGGCGAATGTATTCCACCTGGCTAAATTGCATCAACCGCTCGAGCTGATGCACAGCTTTAATATAACGAACCGTGCCCGTTTTGGCGCGCATGACCATGCTGTGTGTGGTCACTCCGCCTTCGCGATCGTAATGAACGCCTTCCAGCAAAGGCCCGTCGGTGATGCCCGTAGCCGCGAAAAACGCATCTTCGGCCCGGATCAAATCATCTTCGGTGAGCACGGCGTCCCAATCGTCGCCGGCTGCGGCCATCACTCGC
This sequence comes from Chloroflexota bacterium, assembly GCA_013151415.1. Classification (GTDB taxonomy): domain Bacteria; phylum Chloroflexota; class Anaerolineae; order J102; family J102; genus JAADII01. Next base: position 6,230 of record JAADII010000126.1, on the reverse strand, counting down.
TGCAATTCATCCTCGCTTTGCGGTGAACGCCGAACTTGGATTGCGCCGCCCAAGGCTTTCACGGCAGCAGCGGCGATAACAGCTTCGGGCGTGCCGCCAACGCCCATCATCACATCGACCCCGCTGCCTGGCGTCGCGGCCAACAGCGCGCCCACCACATCGCCATCGCTTTGCAATGTAATGCGCGCGCCTGTGGCCCGAATCTCTCGCACCAGCTGTTCATGTCGCGGTTTATCGAGCACAAATACGGTCAACTCCGAGATGGGACGCCCCAACGCCACGGCTATATGATTCAAATTATCGGCCACCGAATACCGAATGTCGATGACATCGCGAGCGCGCTTGTCTACGACAAGCTTGTCGGCATAAAAAGAGGGGCCAGGGTTCCACATGCTCCATCGTTCGGCCACCGCGATGCACGAAATGGCGTTGGCCCGACCCAATGCAAGCAAACGCGTGCCCTCCACCGGGTCCACGGCCACATCCACGGCCGGCGGCGAACCTGTGCCGATCTTTTCGCCGTTGTAAAGCATAGGCGCGTCGTCCTTTTCACCCTCGCCAATGACGATAACCCCGTCGATCTCGACGGTGGAAAGCACCGCGCGCATGGCGTCCACCGCGGCTTGGTCGCCGGCCTTGCGGTCACCGGTTCCCATATATTGTGCGGCCGCCAGCGCTGCGGCTTCGGTCACGCGCATCAACTCGATGGAAAGATTGCGTTGGGGACGTTCGCTCATGGGATTTCACCTGGTTTGGAATTGGTCGGTTGGTCGCTTGGGTCTATGCTCTCAGGGCCTGGCGGAATGCGGCGATGTTGGCCGCGACATGGGCCTGTTGGTTGAAGATGGCCGAACCGGCCACAAGCACCGTGGCTCCGGCTTGCGCGACCTCGGCCGCGTTCGCGGCCTTGATCCCGCCATCCACCTCGATCTCGATCTGTTTCTCCAGCCCGCGGCGGGCCAGCATCTTGCTCAGCCGAGCGATTTTGTCGGTGCTAGAGGGAATGTAGGACTGGCCGCCAAAACCGGGATTCACCGACATGACGAGGACCAGATCCACATAGGGCAAAATGTCTTCCAACGTGCTCAGCGGCGTGGCCGGATTGAGCGCCACGCCCGCGCGAGCGCCCAGGTCTTTGATCTGCTGCACAGTGCGATGAAGATGCACACAGGCTTCCTGATGCACGGTGACGATATCCGCGCCGGCTTCCACAAACGCGGGGATCAAACGTTCGGGATGCTCGATCATCAAATGCACATCCAGCACATGATCGGTCAGGGGTCGCAACGCCTTGACAACGAGAGGGCCGATGGTCAGATTCGGCACGAAATGGCCGTCCATGACATCAACATGGATCCAATCCGCGCCTGCGTCGATGGCCTCCTGCACCTGGCGGCCCAGATGGGCGAAATCGGCGGATAAGATGGATGGCGCAAGTTTTACAGTCATAGTTCCCAACTCCTTGGCTAGTGTCCCACCGGCGTAGGTGCGTATTTCATGCCCTTTTTCTGGCTGCTATGGCCGGGGAACACGCGAGATTTGGGATAAATATACCGATTCGCCACGTTGATGGCAATTGCAGCCTGTGCAAATCCATTGGCGATGAGGTTCATTTTAGGCGCATCTTCGGGCAGGGTGATGTCGCCCGCGGCATAAACGCCCGGCAAATTTGTGGCCATATGTCCGTTGATGCGAATAGCCCGTTTGTTCAAATCGAGGCCCCATTTTTTGATGGGCCCGATATTGGAGCGAAAGCCAATGCAAATCAAAATGTCATCTACATTCAGCCGGCGTTCGTCGCCCGAATCGCTATGACCGATGACCGCGGTGCGCACCCAATCGTCGCCTTCGACCGCGCGCAATACATGGTTGGTGAACACGCGAACTTTGCTCCGAGCAAGAGCCTGAACACTGCCTTCGTGCGCCTCGAAATAATCGAACCGATGAATCAACGTGATCTCACGCGCCCAGTTTTGCAGCTCCAAAGCCCAATCCACTGCGGTGTCGCCCCCACCCACAATGAGCAAACGATGACCCAAAAAATGGCGCTTGTCGCGCACGATGTAATGAACGCCCTTGCCCTCGAACTCGGCCGCGCCCGGCGCGTTCAGTCGATTTGGCTCAAACGCGCCCACCCCAGCACAAATGACCACCGTCCTGGCCCGATACGCGCCCAATCGGGTGTGCAGCGCCTTGATCTCGGTTTCAGGCTCCACTTCGAGATGCTCCACGGCCTCGTCGAAATGGAACTCCGCATCGAACTGGCGGGCCTGCTTCCACAACTGTTGCACCAGATCGCGAGCCAGAATGGCGGGAAAACCGCCCACGTCGTAGATATATTTTTCAGGGTAGAGCGCGGCCAACTGGCCGCCGGGCCGCTCCAGCGCCTCGAACACGATAACGTTCAAGTCGCGCATGCCCGCGTAAAACGCAGCAAACAAGCCGGCCGGGCCCGCGCCAATAATAGCGACGTCGTAGAGCTTATCGGTCGTCATACAAAATCGATGGACGATCAGGACAATGCAACGATGAGATGATGCGTCCACTATAACATTCGCGCCCCGCGGATAGAACACCCCTCTGGATGACCTTCTCCCCCCTTCACAGGCGGCCCCTCCCACCCGTTTGGGCGGGAGAAACAAGCCACCGCCAGCAATCAATGGTCAACGATTCATGAAAAAATTCACGCCTCTCTCGTGCGCTGCGCCTATTCAGGGTGCGCGCGGAGGTAGGCGCGGGTGGCCTCGGCGCGGTTGCTCACGCCCAGCTTGCCGTAGAGATTCTTGGTGTGAAACTTCACCGTGTTTTCGCTCAAATGCAATCGCCGGGCGATCTCCTGCGTCGTCAACCCCTCCGCGATCAAGGCCCAAACATCTTGCTCGCGCGCGGTCAGTCCTTGCTGGGGCTTGTCTTTGCCTCGCCGCGACTCCCCGCGCAAGAGCCAGGCCTGCAGCGCTTGCGGAAAGACCATATTGCCCGCGGCCACCTGGCGCACGGCCTCCACCACCTGACGCGGCGGGTCCGTCTTCAGGGCGATGCCGTTGGCGCCCAATTCCAACGCGCGTTGCCACGATTCCACATCGGTCATGGCGGTGAGAATGAGCACGCGTATATCCAATGAGCGTTCTCGAATCACCTCCAACACTCGGAAGCCGTCCATTTGTCCCATATGCAGATCCAACACGAGCACATCCGGTCGCCAGGCGGACAAACGTTCGACCAATATCTTGCCATCGGTGATCGCGGCCACCACCAGCATGTCGGCCGCGCGTGAGAGACGGGCGCGCAGGCCTTCTAGCACCAGTTCATGGTCGTCGGCCAGGACAATGCGAATCTTGTCATTCATAGGTCGGCACTCGCACATGGATTTTGGTTCCTTTATTGGGCGCGCTCTCCACCCGCAGCTCGCCGCCCACCAGGTGCACGCGCTCGCGCATGCCGCGCAAACCAATGTGTTGGCTGGCTTCGGTGGCCTGAGGACCGGTGAGAGGCGGCGGCGCAAAGCCCTTGCCATGATCCCACACTTCCAGATAGATGGAGTCGCGATGCGCCCACACCTGGACGAAACACTCATCCACCTCCGCATGTCGCGACACATTGGAAAGCGCCTCTTGCAACAGACGATAGAGCGCGATCTTGATGCTGACGGGCGCGGGCGGAAGCGTTTTGGCTGCAACGAAATGCACGATCAGGCCCGTGAGCTGCTCATGCTGCCAGGCCAACGATTCCAACAACGCCAACACATCCCGCTCGTGAAAATTGGGCGAATGAAACGCCGTGAGAAAAACGCGTATTTCGGCCAGCGCGGCCTCCAACAGGGCTGCGGATCGTTGCAAGGGCGCGCGCATCTCGGCCGAGCACACCTCGTCGGCCATTTCCTGAAATACGCTGAGATGATTGAGGGCCGCAAAAAGCTTTTGCACAGGGCCGTCGTGCAAATTGAGCACCAATTGCGACAATTCCTCCTCGGTGACGCGCAACAAACGACGCGACGCGACCAGTTCCTGCCAGTCGAAATCCACGCCCTCGGCATCGAGCAGATGGTCGATGGCGCCCGCGAACGCGTTCAGTAAGCGCCGGTCCGCGTCATCCCATTCCACGCGGTCCAGACGATGCGCGACCAAATACGCGGCTTGCTCGCCCCCGCCGCGTGAGCGCAGCGGCGTGCGCAGCAGATCGCGACGATTCTCCATCAACAACATGCGCCACCCCTCGCCGGTTAGTCGTCCTGCATGAGCCAACACATGCGGATGCACGGTGGCGCTTTCGGACAGCGCCACCGCGGCTCCTGTAAAGTCGGCGCCCTCCACCATGCCTTCCAACACGATGGACAGCAAGCTAAGAATAGAACGGCTCATGAAAAACCCCCTGAAAAAAGGGGCGGGCTTGTTCTTGGTTCACTTGGATCTATTTCATCGGCTCAGCGCATGATCTTATTATAGCGCAAGCGTCGGAGACGACGCCACGATGATTTATGCAGGACGCGCGTTTGGCGGTACAATGCGCTCCATTGGAGGAGCGCATTATGCCCATCGCCAGAGCCTTTTACTTCATTTTCTTTGCTGCATCGGCGTTTTTGCTTCCCTTTTTCACCCTGTATTATCAGAGCTTGGGGCTTTCGGGGAATCAAATCGGCTTTCTTAGCGGCATCTTGCCCCTAATGACGTTGTTCGGCGCGTCGATTTGGGGCGCGATATCCGATGTCACCCATCGTTACAAGGCCATGCTGATCGCGGCCATCGCCGGGACCTGCTTTAGCATCCTGCTTATGCTTGAGGCGTCGAGCTTTCTGTGGTTGATTCCCGCCGTGACTTTTTACGCGTTCTTCTACGCCCCCATCATGCCCCTTACCGACAATGCTGTGGTGACGTTGCTGCAAAATCGCCGCGCCCAATATGGAAAAGAACGTGTGTGGGGTTCGTATGGCTGGGGCGTGGCCGGTATTGCGGCCGGCGCGCTCATTCAGCGTCTTGGATTGCTTTGGGCGTTTTACGGTTTCTTGCTGCTCTTTCTGGTTTTGTTCTTGCTTGCGTTACGTTTTCCTATGCCCGAAGTCAAACTAAGCAGCCATTTTTGGGTGGGAGTGCGCACTATGTGGTCGAATACGCGCTGGCTGCTTTTCCTGTTTGTTGCGCTCATTGAGGGCATGAGCTTAAATATCTTTATGAATTATTTGTTCTTACATCTGAAGAGCATCGAGGCTGGCGGAGCCATCATGGGGTTGTCGCTGACCGTGGCCACCATCAGCGAAATACCAATATTTCTGGGCGCGTCGCGTTTGTTGCGCCGCTGGGGCGCTGTTCCCATGTTGCTGCTCTCACTGCTCATGACCATCGCCCGCGCGTTTGGTTATGTGGCTGTCCGCGAGCCCTGGCAGGTGTTGCCTGTGAGTTTGCTCCATGGACCTTCGTTTGGGTTGATGTGGGTGGCGGGGGTGGCCTATGCCGCGGAAAATGCGCCTCCAGGTTTAGGGGCGACCGCTCAAGGCGTTTTCAGCGGCGTCACTTTTGGTTTGGGGGCTGCTTTGGGCGCATTTATCGGCGGGTTTCTTTACGAAAGATACAACGCGGTGGCCGCATTCCACTGGGCGGGTTGGACCTCGTTGATTGCGCTGTTTTTGTTTCTATGGCTCAATCGCGAAGCGGTGCGAGAGCGGCTGCCTTCTTGAACGGCGACTGCGAATTCGACTCAATGACCCGTCCTCAACAAAACAGGGCGTCCGGTTGGACGCCCTGTTTGATGAACGCTTACAGCAAGCGGCCGCGCTAGGAGTCACCGCCTTGAAGACGTACGGGAAGCCACACAGAAAGGCGCTCGATGGAGACGGTTGATCGCTCAACAACGCCCGTTGCCCGCTCTGTGAATATTTCCAAACGCCAGAATTTCCATAGATCAAAGAAGTCCGACGCGGGATCGTTTGTGCGAGGCGGTGATGGAGAGGTGAACGTTGCTGTACAACTCTTGGCCGCGTCCATCAAAACCTCGCCATTAATGTTGCAGTCGCCACTCCATCCACCAAAAGTGGAGCCCGCGTCGGCTGTGGCGGTGAGGGTAACGACCGTGCCCGCGGAGAAATCGGCCGAAGCGGTGGTGCAGGCGGAATCACAGGAAATTCCTACCGGATTGCTGGTAACGACCCCGAAGCCAGCGCCCGATTTGTTCAAAGTTAGTGTGTAAAGGATGGGTGTGGGCGTCAGCGTTGGCGTGGGCGTCAGGGTGGGGGTGGGCGT
>JAADII010000116.1 GCA_013151415.1 Chloroflexota bacterium | reverse complement strand
CGCCGTCAGCGTCGTCTTGCCGTGGTCAATGTGTCCAATGGTGCCCACGTTCACGTGGGGCTTCTTTCGCTCGTAATGTTGCTTGGCCATGGGTTTGCGTGCTCCTTGATGTTATGTATGACTGCACTGCATGGAGGTATTGGGGTTAAGGTTGAGGTTAAGGTTAAGGCTAAGGTTGAGGCTAAGGTTAAGGTTGAGTATCGTTGAGGGGGATGAGGAAAAAATGGCTGCGTTTTGCAAAAAATCGGTCTCTCCGCCCTAGGCGACTTACGCCATGCGCCACATTTTTTGGGCAAAGAAGAGGAACCCGAAGCCGTTGGCTGACACGGCTCCGCGCTCCTCAGCTTGACTGCAAAATTACTCGGATGATATTGTCCGGGCCAAGATTGACGCCGGGCGTTCGGGGCTTCTTCTTGCGCCCGTCCCGCAAACTTAGATATTTTAGCAGAGGAGCGGGGATTCGCCAAATTTCAGAACGTCGCGTAACGCGTCGCGCATCAAGCATAAACGCCCTCCAGAATGGGCCTGGCGATGTTCTCTGGCACGGGCGCGTAGTGCGCGAATTCCATGGTGAACGTGCCTCGACCTTGCGTCAACGAACGCAGACGAGTGGCATAACCAAACATCTCGGCCAGAGGAACCAGGGCGCGTATAGCTTGCATGCCCTTGGAGTGAATCTCCAAACCCTCGATCTGCCCGCGACGACTGTTGAGATCGCCGATGACATCACCCAAAAATTCCTCCGGGGTCACCACCTCAACCTGCATGATCGGTTCGAGCAACACCGGCTTGCCCTTGGGGATGCCATTGCGCACAGCCAATGAACCCGCAATCCGAAAGGCCATATCCGACGAATCCACCTCATGGTAAGAGCCGTCAAACACAGTGGCGCGAATATCCACAATGGGATAACCGCCCACCACGCCGCCTTCCAAAGCATCGCGAATGCCGCTTTCAATGGCCGACATATACTCGCGCGGCACATTGCCGCCCACCACCGCGTTTTTGAACTCGAAACCGCTGCCGCGCGGCAGCGGCTCGAAACGCACCTTCACATGACCATACTGCCCGCGACCGCCGGTCTGGCGCACAAATCGCCCCTCAGCCTCGACCGGCTGGGTGATGGTCTCGCGATAAGCCACTTGCGGTTTGCCAACGTTTGCGCCCACGCGAAACTCGCGGAAGATGCGATCGATGAGCACCTCCAAATGCAACTCGCCCATGCCTGAGATAATGGTTTGCCCGGTGTTTTCGTCCACGCGTACATTGAAGGTGGGGTCTTCATCGGCCAGGCGGCGCAAGGCCTCGGCCAGCTTGTCTTGATCGGCCTTGGTGCGAGGCTCAATGGCCACGCTGATCACCGGCTCGGGGAAAGTGATGGACTCGAGCAAGATAGGATGTTCGGGATCGGAGAGGGTTTCGCCGGTGAAGGATTGTTTGAGACCAATGATAGCCGCGATGTCGCCGGCGCCGATCTCTTGCATCTCCTCTCGCTTTTCCGCATAGATGCGCATCAAACGACCGATGCGCTCCTTGCGATTTCGCGTCACATTGAGCAACGCTTTGCCGCTGCGCAAAATGCCCGAATAGACGCGTACATACGCCAGCCGTCCCACATAAGGATCGGTGACGATCTTAAACACCAGAGCGGCGGTCGGTTCGGAAAAATCGGCATGGCGCACCACCGTTTCTTCGGTGCGAGGATCAATGCCGGTGATGGGAGGGCGATCGAGAGGGGATGGCAAATAACGCACGATCGCGTCCAACAACGGTTGCACGCCCTTGTTTTTCAACGCCGAACCGCAAAGCACAGGCACCAGATCGCCGGCAATGGTCGCGCGACGCAGCGCTGCGATAAGCTCATCTGGCTCGATCTCCTCCTCTTCCAGGTACTTCAGGGTGAGCTCTTCATCTGTCTCCGCCACCACGCCCACCAGGTGCTCCCGGGCCTCCTGCACCTCAGCCATCATCTCGGTTGGGATGTCGATCTCCTCCGGCCTCGCGCCTAGCTCATCGGTGTAAAGCCAGGCGCGCATGGCGATAAGGTCAACCATCCCACGAAAATCGTTTTCCGCGCCGATAGGAAGTTGGATCGCCAGTGGATTCGCGCCTAACCGGTCGCGAATCATGCGGATGGTGCGGTGAAAGTCCGCGCCCATCCTGTCCATCTTATTCACAAATGCGATGCGGGGCACGCCATAACGATCGGCCTGCCGCCAGACTGTCTCCGACTGGGGCTCAACACCGGCAACCGCGTCGAACACCACCACGCCGCCATCCAATACGCGCAAGCTGCGCTGCACTTCGGCCGTGAAATCGATATGACCGGGCGTGTCGATCAGGTTGATCTGACGCCCTTTCCATTCGCATGTGATCGCGGCCGACTGAATGGTGATCCCGCGCTCGCGCTCCTGCTCCATAAAATCGGTCACAGTCGTGCCCTCATCGACATTGCCCAGTCGATAAGTGCGACCTGTGTAATAGAGCACGCGCTCGGTCGTGGTGGTTTTTCCGGCATCAATATGCGCGATGATGCCAATGTTGCGGATATTTTCGAGGTTGCGGTTGACGGACATGAATAACTTACCAGCGATAATGGGCGAAGGCGCGGTTGGCTTCGGCCATCTTGTGGGTCTCATCGCGCTTGCGGATGGTCGCGCCTTGATTGTTGGCCGCGTCCATCAGTTCTGCGGCCAGCTTTTCGCTCATAGACTTGCCATGGCGCTTGCGCGCGTTCTGAATCAGCCAGCGCTGCGCCAGTGCGGCCTTGCGCTCCGCGCGAATCTCCACCGGAACTTGATAAGTGGCCCCGCCCACGCGACGAGGCTTCACCTCGATCTGGGGGGTGGCGTTGCGCAACGCCTGTTCGAACACTTCCATGGGATCGCGCTTTGTGCGCTCGGCAATGATATCCATGGCGCCGTAGAAAATGCGTTGCGCGGTGCTCTTCTTGCCGTTCCACATCAAACGGTTGATGAACCGAGCGACAACCTCGCTATGATATTTCGGGTCCGGGGCTACGCTTCGGCGTTCGGGTCGATAGCGTCGAGGCATGAGATTCTCCTTGGAATAACAATACTCCTAGACACACGGCAAGATGCCTGTGAAGGGGCACATTCGGCGACCCAATGGTCTTTCACCCAGAGGTGCCCTCTCACCTGCATCTTGCGATGAGAGACATATGATCGAATGACCGAGACCCCGCTTGAAACAGGGGCTCAGACCTCGAAACTTCAGGTTTCAAAAACTATTTCTTGGGTTTCTTAGCGCCATACTTGCTGCGACTGCGCCTGCGGTCGGCCACGCCGGTGGTGTCCAGCGCGCCGCGCACAATGTGGTAACGCACGCCGGGCAAATCCTTTACACGACCGCCCCGCACCAACACCACCGAGTGCTCTTGCAGATTGTGGCCGATGCCGGGAATATAGGCTGTCACCTCAATGCCGTTGGTGAGACGCACGCGGGCCACCTTCCGCAAAGCGGAATTCGGTTTTTTCGGCGTGGTCGTGCGCACCACCGTGCACACGCCGCGGCGGAAGGGATTGCCCTTGCGCATCTTCTTGGATTTTCCGGTCAGTGCATTGTAGTTGTAACGCAAAGCGGGCGCTTTTTCCTTCTTGGGCACGCGCTTGCGTCCTTTGCGCACAAGCTGATTGATCGTAGGCAACGTAATCTCTCCTAAAAACGAAGAAAACGAATGAAATAAGCGAATCACAAACGTTTTTTAGACAAGGCAAGCGCAAGTCGGGCGCAATGCCCGACTTGCGACTTTCTATGCTAACATAGGGGGTCGGTTTGGGTCAAATCTCGCGCAGCGCGAAGGGGCCGCTAACCCTCGCCGCCGCCATCCTTGCCTGGCTCGCTCTCCATGCTGAACATTTGGTCATCGCCGCCGCCCAGCAACGCATCGAGGTCCGCGGGCATTCCCGCACCGAGGGGCATGCCCATTTCGGCGATGGTGTCGCTATCGAAAGAAGCGTCGAGCACCGCGTCCAGCGTCTCGATAGCTTCGGCCGCCTCGCGCTCGGCCGCTTCGCGCACGGCCTCGCGCTGTCTGGCCGCGGCCAAACGGCTGCGGAACCCGGTGCCCACAGGAATGAGCTTGCCGATGATCACGTTCTCTTTCAGTCCGCGCAATTCGTCCTTCGCGCCGCGCACGGCCGCGTCGGTGAGCACGCGCGTGGTTTCCTGGAAGGAAGCCGCGGCCAGAAAACTTTCGGTATTCAACGACGCGCGCGTCACACCCAGCAGGGTTTGCTCATAAGAAGCGGGTTGGCCGCCGCGCGCCACCACGCGTTCATTTTCGTCGCGCAGCTTAAACATGTCCACCAGCTCACCGGGCAAAAATTCGGTGTCGCCCGGTTCGGTGATGGTCACGCGGCGCAGCATCTGCCGCAAGATGATTTCGATGTGCTTGTCGTGAATGTTTACGCCTTGTGAACGATAAACCTTTTGCACCTCGTTGAGCAGATATAATTGGCACGCCTCGCGGCCCTGAATGCGCAACACTTCTTTCGGATTCTTGGCGCCTTCGGTCAATTGGTCGCCAGCCCGCACTCGCGCGCCTTTGCTCACGCGCAAACGCACCGATGGCGGCACCGGCTTCGACCACTCCTGCCGGTCTTCGCGACGGATGATGAGCCGCCCATCCTCGAAGAAGGTCTCGCCCTCCATGCCCGCCGCGATCTCTTCACCAGCGGCATTGCGAGCGATGATCGTATCCGCCTGCACGCGATCGCCGTCCGTCACCAAAAGCTCGTAGCCTTCGGGGATATCCACTTCGCGCACGTGCAATTGCGTGTCGGTCACGGTGATGATGCGCATCTCGCCTTCCCAACGCACATCAAACACGCCGTCGATTTCACTGATCACGGCCTCGCCCTTGGGGGTGCGGGCCTCGAAGAGCTCCTCGACGCGAGGCAAACCCTGTGTAATATCGCCGCCAGCCGCAACGCCGCCGGTGTGGAAGGTGCGCAATGTAAGCTGCGTGCCCGGCTCGCCAATCGACTGAGCCGCTATGATGCCCACAGCCTCGCCCAGCTCCACCATGCCGCCGCGAGCCAGGTCGCGGCCATAACACTTTTGGCAAATGCCAAAACGCGTCTCACAGGTGAAAGGTGAACGCACATAAACCTTTTCCACGCCCGAACGCACGATTTCGGTCACCTCGTCCTCGCGCAACAACGTGCCCGCAGCCGCCAACATCGCGCCCGTTTCCGGATCAAGCACATCTTGCAGCAACACCCGACCGCTGATGCGCTCGCCAAAGGGCACGCCCACCTCTTTCGATTGTTCGGCGTACAACCAAATGCCCGAGGTGGTCCCACAGTCCTCTTCGGTGATGATCACATCTTGAGCCACATCGACCAATCGCCGGGTGAGGTAACCCGCATCCGCGGTGCGCAACGCGGTGTCGGCAAGGCCCTTGCGCGCGCCATGCGTGCTGAGGAAGTATTCCAGCGTCGTCAACCCCTCGCGGAAGTTGGAGCGAATGGGCAACGCAATAATCCGACCCGAGGGATCGGCCATCAAACCGCGCATGCCAGCCAACTGACGAATAGGCTGGACCCCGCCCTTGGTCGCGCCCGACCGGGACATCGCGCCCAGGCCTTCGCGCGGGTCCAACAACCGCTGCACCTCTTGCGTAATGGCGTCGGTGGCGTGGGTCCACAGTTCGACGACCTTGTTGTACTTCTCCTCTTCAGTGATAAGGCCGCGACGATATTGTCGCTCGGCCTTCTCCACCTCTTCCGCGGTCTTGGTGATGATCTCCTCTTTGGCGGGAGGCACGTGAATATCGCTGATGGCGATGGTCGTGCCCGACACGGTGGCGAAACGAAAGCCGATTTCTTTGATGGTGTCGGCCACTTCGACCGTGGCCTCAGGGCCCAAACGCTTGTAGCACGAGGCGATGAGCCGGTTCAGCGCCCCTTTATCCAACACTTCGTTGTTGAAGCGCAACTCAGGCGGCAGATGATAGTTGAAGATCACCCGTCCCACCGTGGTGTCGATAAGACCGCTGGGAGTCTCTTCTCCGGGAATGATGGAACGCTCGGCCAGGCTTTGCGTGATCGCGCGCCAGTCGCCCGGTTGCAGGCCATCAATGGCCAGCAGACCGCGTCGTCCCTCTTGCTGGATCTTAGCCACTACGCCGCCCGCAGATTGGATGTCGGCGGCTAAGAGGCTCGCCTTCACGCGATCGTCAAGATTCAAATCTGCAACGGGAATATCATTGAGCCAACTGCGATAATAGAACTTGATGGGCGCGCGCAGATCCACATATCCCAAATCATAGGCCAGCATGACCTCTTCATAGTCGCCAAACACCTTGCCCGCGCCCCTGGCGTCGGGGTCATCCACAGTCATGAAGTAACAACCCAACACCATGTCTTTGGATGGGCCGATGATCGGCTCGCCCGACGCTGGCTTGAGCAAATTCTTGGTGGATAGCATATAGGTGCGGGCTTCCTTCACGGCCTCGTCCGAAAGGGGCACATGCACGGCCATTTGGTCGCCATCGAAATCCGCGTTGAACGCCGCGCAAACCAAAGGCTGAAGCTGAATGGCGCTGCCCTCGACAAGCACCACTTCAAAAGCTTGAATGCCCAGTCGGTGGAGCGTGGGCGCGCGGTTCAACAATACGGGACGGGTCTTGATGATCTCTTCCAACACGTCCCACACGGCTGGATCCATGCGATCCACCAACCGTTTGGCGCTCTTGATGTTGTGGGCGAAATTGTGCTCGACCAATTTGCGCATGACAAAGGGCTTGAACAGCTCGAGCGCCATCTTTTTAGGCAGGCCGCATTGGTGCAGTTTCAGCTCCGGGCCAACCACAATCACCGAACGGCCCGAATAATCCACGCGCTTGCCGAGGAGATTGCGGCGGAAACGCCCTTGCTTCCCTTTGAGTAGATCGCTTAGAGATTTCAGCTTGCGTTTGCCGCTGCGGCTCACCGCGCGGCCGCGACGCCCGTTGTCGATCAGGCTATCGACCGCCTCCTGTAACATGCGTTTCTCATTGCGCACAATGACATCAGGAGCGCCTAACTCCAGCAAGCGACGAAGTCGGTTATTGCGATTAATCACGCGGCGATAGAGATCGTTTAGATCACTGGTTGCAAAACGGCCGCCATCCAGCTGCACCATGGGGCGCAGGTCGGGCGGGATGACCGGCAACACGGTGAGGATCATCCATTCAGGCCGATTGCCGCTCTTACGAAACGCCTCGACCACGCGCAAACGCTTGGCGTCCTTGCGTCGCCGTTGCTTGGAACGCGTGGTGCGAATGCTGGTGCGCAGCTCCTCGGCCATTTTGTCCAGGTCCAGGCGTTTGACCAGCTCGTAAATGGCCTCAGCGCCCATGCCGGCCCTAAAAATATTGCCCCAACGGTCTTCGAGGTCGCGATATTGGCTCTCCATCAGGAGATCCCCTTCGCGCAGGCTCTTCACTTCCTGAATCTGAGCCTCGATCTGCTGGCGGGCCACGTCCTTCTGGCGGTCGATGACATCATAAACGCGCTGCAAGAGCTCTTCGGCTTCGCGACGATGCACATCGCGCTTGGCGGCCGCCAATTCGCGAGCGGCCTCGATGCGCTGCTTGCGCTCGAAATCGAGATCGCTCAGGCGATCCTGCAAGGCGCGATTCAGTTCGCCCTGATGCTTGGCCTCGATAACCACCCCGGCTTCAATAAGAGGTTCGTCGCTCCAGGGCAGCATCACCGGTTCGCTTAGGCGTTTGCCCATATTCTTTTGCAAAAATTCCTGTAGGCGCGGGCCGATCTCCTTGGTGAGCTCGGTGGTGCGTTGCTCCAGCTCGACCTCGGCGGCTTCGATCTCGGCCAATTCCTCCTCGTCGATGGCCGCAATAGCCTCGTCGCGAGCGCTCTCAATGGCCGCTATCTGACCGCTCATCTCGGTTTCGATACGAGCGAACCGAGCCTGCATCTCCCGTTCAAGTCGCTGCAATGTGCGGCTGCGCTGATCCTCATCCACCTTGGTGATGATATACTGCGCAAAATAGAGCACCCGCTCCAGGTTTCGGGGCGAAATATCGAGCAACAAGCCCAGGCGACTGGGCACGCCCTTCACATACCATATATGACTGACGGGCGTGGCCAACTGAATGTGCCCCATGCGCTCGCGACGCACGCGCGAGGGAGCGACCTCGACGCCGCACTTGTCGCAAATGATGCCCCGATGACGAATGCGCTTGTATTTGCCGCAATAGCATTCCCAATCCTTGGTGGGGCCGAAAATGCGCTCGTCGAACAAGCCATCGCGCTCGGGCCGCAAGGTGCGATAGTTGATGGTTTCCGGTTTCAAAACCTCGCCATACGACCATTCCAAAATGGTCTCGGGCGAAGCCAACGAGATGCGGATGGTGTCGAAATTGTTGACTTCCAAAGTTGAACCTCCGATACCGAACGTATTGCGTATTGCGTCATTCCCGAAAAAGCCTACTGACTCTGGCGAAAATCATTTTTGACTGCTTTTTAGATCAATTTTTGACGCGAATTAAACGAATGTGATGAATTCTTCTTCCTTTAATTCGCATAATTCGCGTTGACTCGTGTCGAAAGCGAAAACGTCAGCGTCCAGCAACCTGCTATTCAGGCATGACTCACGCAATACGAAATGCACAGTCTTTGCTAAAGGATTGAACGTCAATCGCGGCCGGCCATGGGGCCGGGGGTCGTCAGGCTGAAGCCCAAGTTGGGCAACTGCTCGGCGATCTCTTCCTTGGTGAACTGGATGCTCTCTTCATTCTCATTATAGACCTCGACCGACAGAGCCAGGGATTGCAGCTCCTTCACCAACACGCGGAAAGATTCGGGCACGCCGGGCGGTTGAATGGGTTCGCCCTTCACAATGGCTTCATAGGTCTTCACGCGTCCGGCCACATCGTCTGATTTGACCGTGAGCATTTCTTGCAAAGTGTGGGCCACGCCGTAAGCCTCGAGCGCCCACACTTCCATCTCGCCAAAACGTTGGCCGCCAAACTGAGCCTTGCCGCCCAAGGGCTGCTGGGTGACCAGGCTATAAGGGCCGGTGGAGCGGGCGTGCACCTTGTCTTCGACCAGGTGATGCAGCTTGAGCATGTTGATGATGCCCACAGTGACGGGTTGCTTGAAACGCTCGCCCGTCTTGCCGTCGTAAAGCACCATCTTACCCGTGGTGGGCGCGGGCCATCCGGTCTTGCGACCGTGCTCTTCGGCCATCTTGGCCAGCGCTTCGCCGCTGAGATCTCCCGGGTCTTCACCCCGTGAAATCAACCACTCGCGCAGGCATGCATCGATCACGGCCTCATCCGCCTCTTCTCGTTCGGCGAAAGAGCGTTCATCACCCTCATAAATCATGAGGAAATCATGATCATATCCGCGCTCGCGCAACCAATAACGTAGATTCATGCGCCGCGCGTAGACCTTATCGTAATACATGCGTTCGCCGTCGATGTCGGGTTCGTCGGCAAACAGCTCCTCGAGATAGAGCAAACGCGCCTCATCATCGTCCTCCGGCTCGGGGAACGATTCGTCGCGCTCGCGCTGTTCGTTGATCCATGTCCAGGCGTCGGCGGTCACATCGAACCAGGCTTTGTCGATAAGCCAGGCGCGCGCCAGCTCCGCCTCGATCTCGCGTTCGGAAGCGCCGTCGAACACCGGCGTCATCACCCGGAAACCCAGCCGGCTCGCGGCCCAACCCAGATGCGTCTCCAATATCTGGCCGATATTCATACGCGCGGGGACGCCCAAAGGATTGAGGATGATATCCACGGGCGTGCCGTCTTCCAGGAAGGGCATGTCTGCATCGGGCACAATAAGCGAAACGACGCCCTTGTTGCCATGTCGGCCGGCCATTTTGTCTCCGGCTGTGAGTTTGCGGCGCTGGGCCACGCTCACTCGCACCATGGCCTCGACGCCTGCAGCCAGATCGCGATGATCGTCCCGCGTGAACATGCGCACATCCACCACCTTGCCGCGCTCACCATGAGGCAAACGCAACGAAGAATCGCGCACCTCGCGCGCTTTTTCACCGAAGATGGCTCGCAGCAGTTTTTCCTCGGGCGTGAGTTCGGTTTCGCCCTTAGGCGTGATCTTGCCCACCAAGATATCGCCGGGTTTGACTTCGGCGCCAATGCGGATGATCCCATTTTCATCCAGATGCTTCAACGCTTCTTCACCCACGTTGGGGATGTCGCGGGTGATCTCCTCCGGCCCCAACTTGGTGTCGCGAGCCTCAACTTCGTACTTCTCGATATGGATGGAGCTGTACGCGTCCTCGCGCACCAAACGCTCGGAGATGAGGATGGCGTCTTCGTAATTGCCGCCTTCCCAAGAGATGAAAGCAACCAACACATTGCGCCCTAGAGCCAGCTCTCCGCCATCGGTTGAGCTGGAATCGGCCAGAACCTGGCCCTCTTCGACGTAATCGCCTTTGAACACAATGGGCCGATGATTGATGCACGTGGACTGATTGGAGCGGTTGTATTTGCGCAACTCATAGGTGCGCCGATGACCATCCTCCTCCTCGACCACGATGGCTCGCGAGCTGGCGCTGATCACGCGGCCCGCAGCCTTGGCGATGATCACATGGCCCGAATCGCGCGCGGCGTAAAATTCCATGCCGGTGCCCACAATAGGCGCTTCCGGCTCCAATAAGGGCACGGCCTGGCGCTGCATGTTGGAACCCATAAGCGCGCGATTGGCGTCATCGTGCTCGAGGAAGGGGATGAGCGCGGCCGAAACCGAAACAATCTGTTGCGGCGCGACATCCATGTATTGCACGCGTTCGGGGCTCTCCAATTCAAATGTCTGATGCTTGCGCACCGAGATGCGCTCGCGCTGGAAATGACCCCGCTCATCCAACGGCGTTGAAGCCTGAGCAATAGCGTAACGGTCCTCCTCATCGGCCGTGAGATACACGATCTCCTCACTGGCAAAGGGCGCCACCGAAAGCACCGGGATGGACTCGGCGTATTTGGCCAGCTTTCTGGCCAGTTTTTCATCGATGTCTTGCCCGGCTTTGGCCACCACATCGCCGGTCTCGGGATCGACCACATCTGTTTTGAGGATGCGCCCCACACTCGATTCGGGCTCATTGCGAACCTCGTGCAACACTTTGCGATAGGGCGTTTCGATGAAGCCATAGTCATTGATGCGAGCGTAAGTGGCCAGTGAGCCAATAAGACCAATGTTGGGGCCTTCGGGCGTCTCGATGGGGCAAATGCGACCATAGTGCGAATGATGCACATCGCGCACCTCAAAACCGGCGCGCTCGCGACGAAGCCCGCCCGGCCCCAAAGAGGAAAGACGACGTTTGTTGGTCAACTCGGCCAATGGATTGGTCTGATCCATAAATTGGCTGAGCTGTGAACCGCCAAAGAATTCGCGCACCGCAGCCACCACCGGCCGAATGTTGATCAACGACAAAGGGCTAATCTGTTCGGGATCGCGAATGCTCATACGCTCGCGCACCACGCGCTCCATGCGCAACAACCCAACGCGCAACTGGTTTTGCACCAGCTCGCCCACGGTCTTCACGCGGCGGTTGCCCAAATGATCGATGTCATCGTCCATCTCCACGCCGTTGTTGATGCGGATCATGGTGCGCACCACCGCGATGATATCCTCTTTTGTGAGCACGCGCTGCTCTAAGGGCACGTCGAGCTGAAGACGACGATTGAGTTTATAACGCCCCACTTTGCCCAAATCATAGCGACGTGGGTTGAAAAGCAATCCCTCCAGATGATTGCGGGCGTTGTCCAGGGTGGGCGGATCCACCGGTCGCAGCCGACGGTAGAAGTCCAACAGCGCCTCTTCGGGAGTGCGCTTGTCGGGGTCTTCTTTCTCGATGGTGGAGAGAATATATGGATGCTCGGGCGAGTTGTCGTCCTCGGCGAAAAGCTCTAGAAGCTCTTCGTCGCTCCCAAAACCCAGCGCGCGTAGCAAAATCGTGACGGGCAACTTCCGCTTGCGATCCACTTTCACCGAAATGACGTCCCGTTTGCTGGTTTCCATCTCCAACCACGCCCCGCGATTGGGGATCAATTTGGCGTGGCACAAACGACGACCAGTCTGCCGGTCCTCCTCGGCCGTAAAATAGACGCCCGGCGAACGGATCAACTGACTGACGACGACGCGCTCCGCGCCATTATAGATGAAGGTGCCATTCACCGTCATCTGCGGAAAATCGCCCATAAACACTTCCTGCTCCTGGATCTCGCCGGTTTCGCGATTGACCAACTTCACCTGAACGTAAAGGGGCGCGAAGTAGGTCGTATCCCGTTCGCGACATTCGGCTTCAGGATACTTGGGCTCGCCGAAACGATAATCCCCAAAATGAAGCTCCAGGTTCTTATTATAAGAAATAATGGGCGAGATTTCCTGGAACAACTCCTTGAGACCCTGCTCCTGGAACCAACGATAAGAATCGATCTGCACCTTGATGAGCTGCGGCAAGGGCATGACCGATTGGTAACGGGCATACGATTTTCGCCTGGCGCGAGCGCCATTGGAAGAAAGGTTGGGCATCTGCATGAAAACTCCTCGTGCAAGACTATGTGAATCAGATGCGGGATTAGCCGTAAAGTGATTCGCCCGACCAACCGAACATCACCCACCCCATCACGCGCAACGAGCCCACCGGGGTCAGCCGGCGGGCAATCCTTATGGTCTCCACCCTTCGTCGTATGTCTGTTGTTTAGGAATAAAGACGGAAGAGGCGAAACAGTTGTACAGAACGGGGGGACAAATCTTGGGGCGGCAGGTTATAGTTTGGCTGGAAGGCGAATTTGAAGTATAGCACTCCTTCTTGCGCCTGTCAAGACCCGCTCAGCAAATTGCGGCTGCGAGCGGATGCCTGACGCGGGCCTTCGCTCACATGGCGGGCCGATCGCAAAAACATGCGACGCGGCGCGCCAAATGAGCTTGCGCTGCCCACAATAACTGGGGGCGCGACATTGGCTTGCAATGATTTTACCACATCTTTCCCTTTTTGCCAGCCAGCCCCGCGCCTTGGGATGCGTTTTCGATTTCGGGGGCGAAAAAATTGCATGTTGGAAACGCCCCTCCACGCCTTGCAGCCATTCATTCTGCGCGCAGCACGCGAAAACCCAGGACAAACAAAAACCCATCGAGTCGGCCCCGCCTGCGCCGACGCCAAGATGCGCCCTCTAACCTTAAAATCTCTACACAAATGCAAAAAATTTGGGTTTCAGAGCGTTTTGGGCTTGCATCTCGTGCGGGAATTGGGTATACTGTGGTGAAAGGTGGTAAAAAGTGGTAGCTAGTGGTAGATTATCCCATGACCGACAGCCAAACGCCCAACGAACAAAAATACGAACATATGTTCCTAGGCGAATATGAACGCGGCCTGGACAAAAAAGGTCGTATCACGCTTCCGGCTGTATATCGCGAAGCGTTGGGCGACCAGGGCGCTTATGTCACTCGCGGGCTGGATCGCTGTCTGGTCATCTTCCCACAAGACCACTTTGAAACCTGGCGACAAAAAATCCGAGCGCTGCCCATGACCGACAGCCGCAGCCGCAAGCTAAGACGCCATATTTTCTCGGGCGCGGCCGAAATCCGGCCCGACGGTCAGGGGCGCATCAGCCTACCTGTTTATTTGCGCCAATACGCCGACATTCGCAACCGCGTCATTGTGGCCGGCAACGACAACTACATCGAAATATGGGACGCGGACCGATGGGCCGAAGCCCGAGATGAATTCGAAGGCAGCGGCGACGACATCGCCGCCTGGGATGAGCTAGGCATCTAACCCCATGTCGGCTACAGGTCATGTTCCCGTTCTTTACCAAGAGGTTTTGGAAATTCTCCAGCCCCGATCGGGCGGTCGCTATATCGACGCCACGCTAGGGGGCGCAGGGCACGCCGAAGGCGTGCTCGAAGCCTCTTCGCCCGACGGCCGACTATTGGGCCTCGATGCGGACCCGCGAGCTATCGAACGGGCCAAGAGACGCTTGGCTCGCTTTGGAGATCGGGTCACGCTTGTGCAGGCCAACTTTCGTCACCTAAGCGAGACGGCCAAGGCTCATCGGTTCGAACAAGTGGACGGCGTTTTGTTCGATTTGGGCGTTTCCTCGCATCAATTGGACGACGCCGTTCACGGATTTAGCTTTTTACGCGAAGGCCCGCTGGATATGCGTCTAAACCCCGCCAGCGGCCCGAGTGCGGCGGAGATCGTCAACTCGCTGGACGAACGAGCGCTGGCCGACATCATCCACCGATTTGGCGAGGAGCGACGCTCGCGACGCATCGCCCGGGCCATTGTGGCGGCTCGGCCCATTCACACCACAACCGAACTGGCCCAGATCATCGAACGAGCCGTGGGCGGCCGGCGAGGGGCCAGATTACATCCCGCCACCCGCACATTTCAAGCCCTGCGCATTTATGTCAACGATGAGCTGGCCGCCTTGCAAGAAGCGCTTCCTCAAGCCCTCGACTTGCTCAAGCCGGGCGGCCTTCTCGTGGTTATCGCCTTCCATAGTTTGGAAGATCGTATTGTCAAGCAATTTATGCGCCGCGAAAGCCGAGACTGCATCTGTCCTCCCAACAGTCCGATCTGTCAATGCAACCATCGCGCTCAGATCGAGGAGCTCTTTCGCAAGGGCCTAACGCCAACCCCTGAAGAGATCGTCCAAAATCCTCGCAGCCGCAGCGCCCGATTACGAGCGGCGCGAAAGCGCTCTTGATTGCGTTCTCAATACGTCCGTTCCCTCAGAAAGCTTCTGTCCAGCCCTTCCAAACGGAGTGGGACGCATCCCCCACCCCAAGGGCATGACTTATTCATAAGAAGCGGGCTCCATGACAAGTTGGCCCTGTGCGGCGACGGTCATGTGAAGCCTTTCCCCGTCCTCTTCCCCCAAGGACACAATCATGTTCCAACGATCATCTCTCACCGCACTTTGGCCTTCTCAGGCCGGCCACCTTGGCCGCAATCAACGCACGCGCCCCCAACAGACCATCTTGGCCATCGCCTTGATCGTGGGCGTTACGTTGGTGCTATGTCTCTATCTGTATCAAACCTCGCGGATTACGGTGACCGAATACACCATCACCAGCTTGCAAAGCGAATATCAGCGTTTGCAGCGAGAAAATGCGAATCTTCTGGCGCAGTACGCCGAAGCGCAGAGTTTGCGCCAAATGGATGAACGCGCGCTCAAGGCCGGATATGGCCCAGCCTCCGATGTGCGCTATGTGGAAATATCCCCTTTTATGCCGACTCCGGACGCGCCCTTGGTGGCGCAGGGTGACAACGCCCTCCGGTCGGCTCCCTTCACTCGCGACGGCCATTCCCCCACTCAACAAGCGCCATGAGCGAGGATTCAAACTCCGGACTATACCTTCTCTCGCACCACCCTCGAGAGGAACCGCCCCAACATGACGAGGAGTTCATCCGCTTCGATCAAGAAATTCGGCCGTGGCGGATGCGCGCCGTTCTGGTCCTCTTTGCGCTCTTTGGTTTGGTGCTGACAGCGCAGTTGGTGCGCTATCAATTATTTGGCATCCAAACCGCCCTCGGAGCGGAGGCGGACGCGGAAATCATAAAAACGCGACCTCGGGGCAACATTGTTGATGAACGCGGGCGCCCCCTGGCCTTGGACCGGTTCTTGTACGAGATTGTGGCTTCGCCCAATCGCATCGAAGACGCGGCCGCGGCTGCGCGTTCGTTGGCGCCTTTGCTCGATAAGGACGTTCAAGAATTGGAGCGTTTGCTAACCGAGAACAAAGACAAAGTGTATCTCCAATTGGCGGTGGTCGATTCCTCCGAGGTCGGTGAAACCATTCGCGCCTGGGGAACATACACCGTGACCGCATATCCGATGCCGCGGCGTTTCTATCCTGAAGGAGCGCTGGCCGCGCACGCGCTTGGATTCGTCAACTGGGAGCGACGGGGCTACAATGGCGTCGAAGGTTATTTCGATAGCTTTCTGCGCGCGCCCGACGACGAACTGCCTCTAATGTCGCTCGAACGTCGCCAAGCCCTGGAGCGCGCCTTGCCCCGCTCGCCCTTCATCCCTTCAGCGGTCGGCCGCGACCTCGTGCTCACACTGAATCGTTCGGTGCAAGACATGGTCGAAAAAGCCCTGCTCCAAGCCATTGAGCGCTACGAAGCCGAAGGCGGCAGCGTCGTTATCTTGAAACCCAATGGCAGTGCAGTGTTGGCTATGGCTTCCTGGCCCACCTACGACCCCAACGATTTCGCCAACATCACCGATAAAAGCGTCTTTATCAATCCTGTCATCAGCGCGCAATACGAACCCGGCTCCGTATTCAAACTGGTCACGTATGCCGCGGCGCTCGAGGCGGGCGTGATCACGCCCGAGAGCGAGATACTCGACACAGACGAATTCGTATACGGTGAGCGCACCATCCAAAACTGGGACAAAAAGGGTCGCGGTCGCGTCACCGCGACCGAGGCGCTGGCTCAATCGCTCAATGTATCGACAGCCAAGATTGCCGTGGAGCTTGGCGCAGATGGCTTCTACCGCGCGGTGCGACGCTTTGGTTTCGGACAGCTTACCGAAGTGGAGCTCGCGGGCGAAATCGCCGGCCTGGTCAAAATCCCTGGTCGCTCAGGCTGGTATCCGGCGGACCTGGCCACCAATTCATTCGGCCAGGGCATTAGTGTGACGCCGCTGCAAATGGCCAATGCAATGGCCACCATCGCCTCTGGCGGCGTGCGTTATCGAGTTCATGTGGTGGAGCAAATGGTGAATGGCGACCGCGTCATCGCCACCAAACCCAAGCCCCTTAGCCGAGCCATCTCGGTCGAAACAGCCCAAGCTCTCACCCAGATGATGGTGACCACGGTGGAGCGCCTGGAAACCGCGCGCATCGAGGGTTACGCCATCGCCGGCAAAACCGGCACCGCGGAAATTCCACTGCCCTCTGAAGGTTACGAAGACGAATTCACCATTGTCAGCTTTGCAGGATTTTTCCCGGCCGACGATCCGCAATTCGTCATTCTCGTCAAGCTCGATCGGCCAAAAACTTCGCGCTGGGCCACTCAAACAGCCGCACCACTCTTTCGCGACATCGCTCAAGAGCTCATCCGACTATACACCATTCCTCCGGACGATATTCGCTTGAACTGAAGCCTTTTTGCTTCAGTGAATAAGCCCTCCAATACGTAGGACGCAACGTTCCACTCATGCCCCTTCATTTATACGACGTTTATCGCGGGTTGGGCGGCGCGGCCGGGACGCCTCGACCCACGCCGCCCATTCAACGCTTCGTCATCGACTCGCGAGAGGTCGAGCCTGGCGATTGTTTCATTGCGCTAAAGGGTGAGCGCACCGACGGCCACCGTTTCATTGGCCAGGCGCTCGAGCAGGGCGCGCGCGCGGCGCTGGCCAGCCATCCGCCATCCGGTCTCCACGCGCGTTATCTTGATCCTCGCCGCGACAGCCCGCCCAAAGCCGATGACGCGCCTGTCATCTTTCTTGTGGATGACACCTTGGTCGCGTTGCAACGTCTGGCCGCATTTTGGCGCAGACGACACCACCCCACAGTCATTGGCGTGACTGGCAGCGTGGGCAAGACATCGACCAAAGAATTGCTGGCCGCGGTTTTACGTCAGCGTCATCCCACCTTATGGAATAAAGGCAACCTTAACAACGAAATCGGTCTTCCTTTGAGCCTTTTGCGTCTAGAGCCAGAACACCGCTTCGCCGTGCTAGAAATGGGCTTTTATGTGGAAGGCGAAATCAGGCAGCTTTGCCACATCGCTCAGCCTCATGTCGGCATTATCACCAACATCGGCCCCATTCACCTCGAGCGAGCCGGCAGCATGGAGGCCATCTATCGCGGCAAGGCCGAACTGGTGCAGGCCCTGCCCTCTCAGGGGCGCGCCATTCTCAACTGGGACGACGAGTGGGTGCGAAAAATGGCCGATATCAGCCCCGCGCCCGTGTTTCGCTATGGCCTGACGCCCGAAGCGGACCTATGGGCCGACGAAATCGTAAGTCGCGGGCTGGAAGGCGTGCGTTTTCGCTTCCATCACCGCCAACCCAACGGCGCGGTCGAGGTGCTGCATGTGCACTTGCCTTTATTGGGGCGTCATAGCGTGCATACGGCCCTGCGGGCCGCCGCGGGCGGGTTGGTGTGCGGCCTTGCCTGGGAGGACATTATACGCGGCCTACGCGATGTGAACGCCCAATTACGCATCGAAGTTGCGGCCGGACTCAACGGCAGCACCATCATCGACGACACCTACAACGCCAGCCCACCTTCCACCATCGCGGCCCTCAACTTGCTGGCCGACATGGAGGGACGCCGCATTGCTGTGCTAGGCGACATGCTCGAGCTGGGCTCCTATGCAGAAACCGGACATCGATTGGTTGGCCGCCGGGCAGCCGATGTGGTGGACGCATTGATCACGGTGGGTTCTTTATCGCGCTGGATTCGCGAGGAAGCCATCGCCGGAGGACTGCGCAGCGAGCGCGCCTTCCACGCCAACACGGCCGAAGAAGCCATTGAACGACTCGAGCAGGAGATCGGCCCGGGCGACTTTGTTTTGGTCAAAGGCTCGCGCGCCCTTGGCATGGAGGCCATCGTTTTGGCGCTCAGCGTTCCCAAACGGTAACATTATCCCCCATGTCTTACTCACTTACGCTTGGCGCATTGGCCTTTTTCCTGGCCGTGATTTGGGGCGATCCCCTCATTCGCCTGCTCAAACGCTTGCAAATGGGCAAACGCATCCGACTGGAAGGGCCGGAGACCCATCAGGTGAAAGCAGGCACTCCCACCATGGGGGGCGTTCTCATTATTTTCCCGGTCGTTTTCATCACCCTTGCGCTCAATCTGGCCAATCTGCTCGGATTCAACCTCATTGGCGAGTCGGTGCTGGTTCCTGTGCTCACCATGCTCGGCTTCGGTCTTTTAGGCGCATTAGACGATATTGCCGGCGTTCGCCGACGCCGCGGCGACGCGCAAGGGCTGCTGGCCCGCTCCAAGTTTCCCATCCAGGTGGCGCTGGCCGTCGTCATCGCCCTGATCATGTACTTTCGGCTGGATTTGCACAGCATCGCCCTTCCTTCGGTGCCCGAACGCATCGATATCGACGGCATATGGATCCCCATTGCCATCTTCGTCATTGTTGGCAGCGCCAACGCCATGAACCTGACCGATGGACTCGACGGATTGGCCGGCTCCATTGCTGCGGTTTGTTACGCGGCCTATGGCATCATCGCCTTTATGCAGGGCCAGGTATGGCTGGCCGCATTCAGTTTCACAGTGGTCGGCGCCGTCTTTGCGTTCCTGTGGTTCAATGCCTATCCGGCCCAGCTTTTCATGGGCGACACCGGCTCTCTTGCGCTCGGCGCCTCTCTGGCAGTGGTCGCCCTGATGACCGGACAATGGCTCTTGTTGCCGGTCATCGCCTTTCCCCTCATTGCCGAAGCCCTTTCCGTTATCATTCAGGTGGCGTCGGCCAAACTCAGCCGCCGTTTTCTTGGGCGAGATATTCGTCCCTTCAAAATGACGCCCTTGCATCATCATTTCGAGCTTCTCGGCTGGTCCGAAACGCATGTAACGCAGCGATTTTTCATCATCAGCATGTTGGCCGGCATGCTGGGCATCGCCTTAGCCCTACTGTAAAGCCGCTTCGCCCACTCCGACCCTTCAACTTTTTTCATGCCCCAAACGACCACGCCAACGCCTCTCAAGACGCCCCCCGCCAAGGGGGCGACTCGCGCGCGGCGACCAGTCGCGACCGCGCTGGTGGTTGGTCTGGCGCGCGAGGGTGGCGCGGCCGCGCGCTGGTTGGCCGAACAAGGGCTACGCGTCATCATCAGCGACGTGCGGCCCGCGCAGGCCTTGGCCAACTCAATAGCGCAATTGGAAGGTCTCGATGTGGAACTACGCCTGGGGCCGCAAACGCCCGCCTTGCTGGAAGGCGTGGATATGGTGGTGGCCAGCCCCGGCGCGCCGCAAGACATGCCCCTCTTTCGGGCCGCACGCGAGCGCGGCATGCTCATCACCACCGAACCGCGTTTGTTCGCACAACAATGCCCCGCGCCCATTATTGGGATCACCGGCTCCAGCGGCAAGACGACCACGGCCACATTAACCGCGCGCATGCTGGAGGCGGCCGGATTCAAAACATGGCTGGGCGGCAACATTGGCGCGCCCTTGTTACGCCATCTGACCGACATCGCAAGCGAAGATCGAGTGGTCATGGAGCTTTCCAGCTTTCAGCTGTATTACTGGAGCGAGAGAAAGGCGCGCCCGCTGCCTGGGATGACCTGGACCGACACGCGCGGCCTCAGCCCAGATGTGGCCGCGGTGCTCAATCTCACACCCAATCACCTCGACCGTCATCCCTCCATGTCGCACTATATCGCGGCCAAAACGCATATCCTGGCCCACCAAACGCAAGATTCGGTGGCTGTGCTCAACCGCGACGATCCCATCACCGCGCGCTGGGCGCGCGAAAAATGGGTGAGCGTGGACCCAGGCCGAGGCCAGGAAGCCGTTCGATTTCCATTGGCCGGGCAAGTGATGACCTTTGGGTTGGAGACGCAGCCCGAGCACGATGGCGCTTGGGTGGCGGAAAACCGGGTGTGGCTCCGCCGAAAAGGCGAAACGGCCCCGGTTGCGGCTGTGTCTGACATTCGGTTACGCGGCCGCCATAACCTGGCCAATGTTTTGGCGGCCTGTTGCCTGGCCGCTGCGGCCGGCGCGGCCACCGAAGCAATGCGAGAGGCCATCTCCACATTCGAGGGCGCGCCTCACCGGCTGGAGATGGTGGCTGTCATCGACGGCGTGCAATGGATCAACGACAGCATCGCCACCTCGCCAGAACGCTCACTGGCCGCGTTGCGCAGCTTTGAGCAGCCCATCATCCTCTTGGCGGGCGGACGCGACAAGCATCTACCCTGGAAGGATTGGGCGCAAGAAGTCCACGTCCGGGTGCGCCGCGTCATCGCTTTTGGCGAAGCGGCCCCACTCATCCAAACCGCGTTGGCCGATGCGCCCGTCGTCAGCCGGCTCGAGCACGTTCATGTGGTTTCCGATCTGGCCGAAGCCGTAGCCCTTGCGCATCGCCTGGCTCGCCCGGGCGAAGTGGCCTTGCTCTCGCCGGGCGGGACCAGTTTCGACGCCTATGAAGATTTCGCACAACGCGGACGCCACTTTCGCGAACTTGTGCACACTATAGCCCAGAGATGCATTTAGCTCTCCTGGAAAAGCGATTTCATCGCCCTCACGCATGCCTATCATGACCCGCACACGAGTCGAACCCCCTGAATTCGATTATCCACTCCTGATACTCATCGCCATTTTGGTGGCGTTTGGTCTGGTCATGGTGTTCAGCGCGTCCTATTCCATCGCTTACTATTACAAAGATGATGCGCTCTACTTTTTCGTGCGTCAGCTCATTTGGACAGGCTTAGGCGCAGTGGCCTTGCTCATGCTTCTGAACATCGACTATCGCACCTGGCGAGATTGGGCCATTCCCATCATCGGCGTCACGCTGCTCGCGCTTTTGGCCGTGCTAATCATGGGCAGCGAGCGCTTCGGCGCGCGACGCCAGATTTTGGGCGGCTCGATTCAACCCTCGGAAATCGCCAAGATCACCATCATCATGTATGTTGCGGCCTGGCTCAGCTCCAAAGGCAACCGTCTGCGTCATGTGAGCTATGGTCTCGCGCCATTTGCGGTGTTATTGGGCTTGCTGGTTAGTTTGATCATCGTACAGCCCGACATTTCCACGTCATTGGTGATCACGGTGACCGCGGTGGCCATGTTTTTCATTGCCGGCGCCGACCTGCTGCAATTGGGCATCATTGGCCTGTTGGGCGGCACCACCTTTACGCTTGTCATCAGTGCATCCGCCTATGCACAAGAGCGCATTCAAGTCTTCTTAGATTCGTTTAGCAACCCGCTCAATGCACAAAACCAGCAAGTGCGAGCGGCCATCGCCGCGTTGATGAACGGAGGCCCCCTTGGCCAAGGGCTTGGCAACGGAGAATACAAAGGCCCCTTTGGCGTGCCTATGGCGCATTCCGACACCATCTTCGCCGTCGTGGGCGAGGAGTTGGGTCTATTGGGCGCGCTGACGGTGTTGGCTCTATTTTTCTTTTTTGCTTATCGCGGCATTCGCATCGCCCGTCGCGCGCCCGATCAGTTTGGCGCGTTGCTGGCTTTTGGCATCACCACCTGGCTCGTCGTTCAGGCGCTGATCAATATCGCGGTGGTTACGGCCACCTTTCCAGTCACCGGACTCCCCCTGCCCTTTTTCAGCTATGGAGGCTCCAGCACCCTGGCCAATCTGGCCGCGGTGGGCATTTTGCTCAATATCTCCAAAGGGGGGGGCGGACTCAACCTTCATGCGTATTCTCCTTTCCGGCGGCGGAACCGGCGGGCACGCGTACCCGATCCTGAGCGTGGTCGAGGCGCTGCGCGAAGGCGGACAAGCTATGCTCGTCGCGTCAGACGCTTCTAAAACAGCCGCTGAACAGCTCGAATTTCGTTACGCTGGCCTGGCCGAGGGCGTCGAGGCCGGTTTGGCGCGTCAGGCCGGGATCGAATTTACGGCCATTTCGGCCGGTCAGCTGCGCATTCGCAATCCCATCAAGTTGGCGCGCAATGTCGCGGCCATGGCATTGGGCCTGTGGCAGGCCTTGCGCCTGGTGCGCGATTGGCGGCCCGACGTTCTTTTCGTCACCGGGGGCTATGTGTGCGCGCCGGTGGCGTGGGCCGCGCATCGTCGCAAAACGCCCATCCTCATTTACCTTCCCGACATCACGCCCGGTCTGGCCGTGCAGCGTCTGGCGCGCTACGCCACGCGCGTGGCTGTTAGTTTTCCCGAAGCGGCCAAACATTTTCCCAACAAGGCCGTAGTCACCGGTTATCCGGTGCGAACCGCTCTGCGAAAGCGCACCATGAGCAAGGCGCAAGCGCGAGCCGCGTTCGATCTGAACCCGAATGAACCCACCATTTTGGTGTTCGGCGGTTCGCGCGGCGCGCGCAACATCAACATCGCGCTGGCCGCGATCCTACCCCAACTATTGCAACAAACCCAGATCATTCACATCACCGGCGCGTTCGACTGGCCGCAAGCGCAAGCGCGCGTTCAAAACCTGAAGCCTGCATTGCAGGCCCGGTATCGTCAATTTCCTTATTTGCACGAGGAGATGATAGCCGCCCTGCACGCGGCCGACCTGGTCGTGGCGCGTGCTGGCGCATCCACTTTGGGCGAATTCCCCGCGCTGGGTTTGCCCGCCATCTTGATCCCTTTGCCGATTTCTGGCCAACACCAGTTGCCCAACGCCCGTTATCTGGCCGACCGAGGCGCGGCCGTCATCGTGGCCGATGCAGACATGTCGTCTCGTTTGTTGCCCACCATCGAATCGTTGCTGAACGACCCCGATCGTCTGGCCTCTATGAGTCGAGCCAGCGCCTCATTGGCGCGACCCGACGCCGCCCGACGCATCGCGCTCGCGCTGCTCGATCTGGCGCGTTCGAACCCCGCGCGGAGCTCATGACCGAAACCCAACGCACCCTGCTGCTCATTTTCATCCTGTTCATCTTCGCGTACCAGGGTTTTCGACGCGGCTTTACTGCGGAGCTGGTCAAGTTTGCGTTGATCATGCTCGGCATTGCCGTGAACAAACCCACCGCCGTGGGCCAGATCATCATCTTCCTTATCAATCGCATCTTCTTTTTCGTCCAATTCATGCTAAGCGGGGGCCTTGTTCCCCTCTTCTCATCAGAGGCCGATTTCTCACAAGCGCAGCAAATTGCGGCCGAGGTGGCGGCCAAGGGCCTGCTCATCAACGCGCAAAATCAGGAAACCGCGCTCTTCTTTCTCATGTTGGTGCTGGTGCTCCTCGGTTATGTTGTCAGCGCCAGGGTCAAGAAGCGCACCAGCCCCTTGCTCGGACTCTTCATGGGCCTGATCAATGGTCTCATCCTCGCCTATCTGTTCGTCGCCCCCATCGCGGCCGACACCCTGCTTCCCGGACTGCCCGGCACGGGCATGTGGGACGACCTGATAGCCATCTTCAAGCAAGCCTTCGCCGTATTGTTAACGCCTGTTCAGTGGCTTTATGAAGTGATGGGCGCCTGGTTCTTTGTCGCCCTCATCGTCTTGATCATTCTCTTCGCCGCCAGCGGCCTCAGCCGTAGGAGATGAGCACATCGCATGGGCCCATTAGAAATCTTTTTCGCCACGATTTTCGCCTTTTTCATCTTTGTCGCGCTGGTGAGAGGGTATTCCAACGAATTGGGCGTCATCACCATCGACTTTGCCGCCCTATTCCTGATTATGATGTTCCTGGAGCCCAATTTACCGGAAGTTCTCCAACGCGTATATGCAAATCTCGACCGCCCAATGCCCGCCCCGCGCGCGCTCGATCATTTTTATAGCGGACTTTTTTCACTGATTTTTTTGATGAGCGTGTTCGCAGCCTATGCTGGCCAGGTCTTCTCATTTCCTGGCGGCACCCGCCGGGGCATCGAAGGGTTTTTCACCAACTTCCTGGTGGGTGCGCTCAATGGCTATCTCATTGCCGGCTCCTTATGGTATTTTCAAGACGCGTACAACTATCCCGTTTCTGATCTTTCTCTTCCCGGCATACCTGTCTTGCTCGAATTGCCACTCACCCCCACCGCGCAGGCCATCGCCGACTTCTTGCCCCCGCGCGTGGTGCCCCCGCTAGGATGGGGAGCGCTGATGCTGCTCATGCTCTTTCTCCGCGTGCGCAAATGATCTCATGAATTGGCAGGATTTGTTCACCCTTCCACGCGAACAACGCCGAGCGCATCGCTTCCACCTGGTGGGCGCGGGCGGAACCGGACTCGCGCCCATAGCAAAAGTGTTGTTGGAAATGGGCTTCACGGTTAGCGGCAGCGATCGCGAAGCCTCTTCGCGCACCGAAATGCTTCGGGCCTTGGGCGCGCGCATCGACATCGGCCACGCCCGCGACCATTTGCTCACTCGCGACCTCCCTTCTCCTCCCGACGCGACGCTCATTTCATCGGCCATTCCCAGCCACAACCCCGAAGTCGAGGCCGCGCGCGCGGCCGGCGTTCCCGTGGTCAAGCGCAACGACTTCCTCGGTCCGCTCACGGCCGGGCGCCGCGTCATTGCGGTGGCCGGGACTCATGGCAAGACGACAACCACCGGCATGATTGCACACATCCTCACACAAGCGGGACGCCAGCCCGGCTATATCATCGGCAGCGACATCCCGGGCCTGGGCAATGCGGCGGCCGGAAAAAGCCCCTGGTTCGTCATCGAGGCCGATGAATACGACGACGCGTTTCTTGGGCTCGCGCCCGAATTCATTGCGCTCACCAGCCTGGAGTGGGACCATCCCGACTGTTTCCCCGATCCCGACGCCTATTTCAGGGCCTACCAACGCTTTGTCGAGCGTCTGCAACCGGACGGATGGGTGATATATTGCCAGAACGAGCCTCGCTTGCGAGAGTTGGCGATGAAGCGCGTCGCAGGTCATTGGGTGGGTTATGGCAGCAGGGCGTCGGCCGAATGGCGGGCACGCGCCATCGACATGACCCCCCGCCACACGCGCTACGCGCTGCACAGCCCCCAGGGCGAGGTCGTTCTTGTGCATCTGCAAACTCCGGGGTTACACAACGTGTTGAACAGCATGGCCGCGATCGTCACCGCGCGCCAGATAGGCATTCCGGTGGAGCAAAGCGCTCGTTGGCTAAGCGACTACCGCGGCGCGGCGCGGCGATTCGAGATCAAAGGCGAGCGCAACGGCGTGCTGGTCATCGATGACTACGCGCATCACCCCACCGAAGTGCGCACCACGCTGGCCGCTGCACGAGCGCGTTTCCCCGATCGTGAAATTTGGGCCGTGTATCAGCCTCACACCTATAGTCGCACGCGCAGCTTGTTGAATCGCTTTGAGGGCGCGTTCGCATCCGCGGACCATGTCATCATCACCGAAATTTATCCGGCCCGTGAAAGGCCCGATCCCGCGATCACGCCCGATCTGGTGGCCGCGGCCAGCCGACATCCCGATGTGCACACGCCCGGCGCGTTGTCTGAAACGCTCAATCACCTGCGCGAGCGCCTGACGCCCAACAGCCTGGTCATTATTCTCAGCGCCGGCGACGCCACGCAACTGGCCGAAACCTTGCTTTCGCAAGACGCGAATCAAATACCAGGAAGCGCCGATAAAGCGTCAAATAAGTGCTGACATGGGCGCAACCGACCCGTTCAAACGATGAAACTCGCGACATTCGATTATCAGCCCCGTTTTCCAACCCGATGCTTGCCACCTTTGCCCACGAATGGCCCCAAAAACTATTAGACGAACTGGCCCAATTCGGTCGATACGGATTGCAATTCAACCAGCCGCTGGCGCCATATACAAGCTTTCGCATTGGCGGCCCAGCCGAAATGCTGCTCACCTTGCATCGCATCGAAAACCTGATCAACGCGCTCGATCTGCTGCACCGCCACCGCGCGCCCTTTCTCATCTTAGGCGGCGGCTCCAATGTGCTCATTCGCGACGAGGGCGTAGCCGGCCTGGTATTGCTAAACCAATGTCGCGAAGTGCGCTGGCCAGAAGGCGCGCCCCCATTGGTGCGCGCAGAAAGCGGCGCGCCCCTGGCGCAATTGGCCCGAGCCAGCTTAGGTCGCGGGCTGGCCGGTCTCGA
The DNA here is from genome assembly GCA_013151415.1 of Chloroflexota bacterium. Taxonomy (GTDB): domain Bacteria; phylum Chloroflexota; class Anaerolineae; order J102; family J102; genus JAADII01. The sequence continues at coordinate 88,172 of JAADII010000116.1, read as the reverse complement.
ATGGGCTGTGAGCGTGCCCGGCACCGTGGGCGGCGCGGTGGTGGGCAACGCCGGCGCTCATGGCCAATGCACGGCCGATTCATTGCGTCGCATTCGTCTCTGGCGCAACGGTGAGGTGGTCGAAATGGCCGCCCACGAGCTTGCTTTCGACTATCGCACCTCGATGCTCAAACGTCGTCTGGCCGGCTCATCCAGGCCGTGGGTGGTGCTGGAGGCCCTCTTCCAATTGCAGCCCGATCCCACGCGAGAAGCTCAAAAGCGCGCAGAAGCCTACATTGCGCATCGTCGTCGCACCCAGCCGGTGAACAAAAGCGCGGGTTCCATATTCAAAAACCCGCCCGGAGATTACGCCGGACGACTAATCGAGGCCGCGGGTTTGAAAGGTCTCACCATTGGCGGCGCCTGCGTTAGCAAGAAACACGCCAACTTCATCATCAACCTCGGCGACGCCACAGCGGCCGACGTGCTGGCCCTCATGACTCGCATCCAAGAAGAAGTGCTTCGCCGTTTTGGCGTCAGGCTGGAGCCCGAAATCCAGATCATCTAAACAACACGCCTCTTTCTTGTCCGGCCGGCCCATCATGGAGGTGGGCCTCGGATATCAGCCATTCACCAAGCAATATGCCCTCCAAACTACGAGTGGGCGTCCTCTTTGGCGGACGCTCCGACGAACACGAAGTCAGTCTCATTAGCGTGCAATCCATTTTGCAGGCCATGGATAAAGCGCGCTATGAAATTGTGCACATTGGCATCGACAAGAACGGCCGCTGGCTTTTTGGCGAGGACGCGTTGCCGCGCCTGCTTCGGGGCGAGCTGGCAGACGAAGACGCGCCCCGTTGGCCAAGGCCGGAGCATCTTGCCGGCTTAGATGTGCTATTCCCCGTGTTGCACGGCCCGTATGGTGAAGATGGCTCATTGCAAGGACTCTTGGAACTGGCCGACATCCCTTATGTGGGATGCGGCGTGTTGGCTTCGGCCCTGGCCATGGACAAAGTCGCGGCCAAGATGATGTTCGCGGCTTATGGCCTGCCCCAAACGCCCTGGCGGCCTCTTTTGCGCCGCGATTGGCGACGCTTTCCCGAAGCGACCATCGCCCATCTGGAAGCGTCGCTGACGTATCCCATGTTCGTTAAGCCTGCGAACCTGGGGTCGAGCGTGGGCGTCACCAAGGCCCATGATCGAGATGAACTCGTCTCGGGCCTGACCCTAGCCTCGAAATACGACCGAAAACTTGTGGTGGAGCAAGCCGTGCCCAATGTTCGCGAAATCGAGATATCGATTTTGGGCAATGAAGACCCACAAGCCTCTATACCAGGAGAGATCGTGCCCAGCAACGAATTTTACGACTACGCGGCCAAATATTTAGATGGCGCCAGTCGCGAGATCATCCCTGCGCCGCTCTCGCCCGAACAGCAAGCCGCCATTCAACGCATGGCTTTGGACGCGTTTCGAGCCATCGACGGCCGCGGCATGGCGCGCGTCGACTTTCTTCTAGACGATGTCGCGGGCGAGATATTTCTCAACGAGGTGAACACCATCCCCGGTTTCACCAGCATCAGCATGTATCCCAAACTATGGCTCGCCAGCGGTCTTTCCTATCCCCAACTCATCGATCGTCTCATCGAATTGGCGCTGGAGCGCTGACGCTTTCATCATCGGGTGAAGGCGCGCCATCAGGCTGAAAGCCCGTTGCAAGAAACCCGCCCCCACCCTCCATCAGGGCCTCATGCCAAGTTACTACCGACAAAGCCCCACGCGTAAGAAGGGCGAAGCCAAGCGAAAAAAGCGCCGCGCGCCAAAACGGCGTTTTCAAGTAACCGCGCCCGCTATCTTGGACGTTCGCAAACTACGAACATCCAAGAAAAACGCGCGACGCGTGCGCCGCGCCTCGGGATTTAGACGAGCGTGGCGTCGCATTCGCCGCCATCCCTGGCGACGCAGCCATGTTTTGGCCCTTCTCATGCTGGTCATGGGCCTGGCCGGCCTGATTTATGGCGTCCGCGCGCCGCGCTTCACCGTCTATGCAGCCGAGGTGAGCCATGCGCGCTACACCAACCCCGAAACCGTCTTGAGACGCGCTTACAATACACCCTCGAGCATCTTTCTCATCGACGCCGACGCGATTCGGGCGCGCGTTTTAGAGCTGCCTCATGTGCGCGACGCCAACGTGACATTGCGTTTGCCCGCGGAAATGCGCATCGAGGTCATCGAACGGGAGCCGATCGTGCTTTATCAAGTGCAAAACGAATCGTTCTGGATCGATGAGGAAGGCGTGGTCAGCCCGGCCGTAACCGCGCGCGACGATCTGATCAAACTCATCGACGAAAACGGAGTCGTGCGCCAAAATGATCGAGAAATCGATTCGGCCTTGTTGGAAGCCATCCTTTATATCTCGCAAACATTGCCCGAGGTGAACACATTCCGTTATCAAGAGCCGTATGGGCTCTTCTTCTTCAGCCCCGAAGGCTGGCGCGTGCTTTTAGGATCGGCCGATAACATGCGCGAAAAACTAAGCATGTGGGAGGCCATGCGCAGGCAAATTTTGCAAGACAATGCTGCCGTGCAAGAAGTGGACCTCCGTTATAGCCGACCCTACTGGCGCTGAGGTCGGAGGTAGGTAGGAGAGAAAGAACCATGTCCGAGATAATCGCCGCCATTGATGTTGGCACGACCAAAATTTGCACCTTTATCGCTGAAGCCTCGCCCGAAGGTCATCTGCGCCTGTTGGGCGCGGGCCGCGCGCGCAGCCGAGGATTGCACAAAGGCGTGGTTGTCAACGTCTCGGCCGCGACCGAGGCCATTGCCGAGGCCATTGAAAAGGCCGAGCAGGACGCGGAGACGCCGGTGCGCAGCGCTTATGTGGGCATCGTGGGCGGTCATATCAGCTCGCACAACGGGGTGGGCGCGGTGGCCATTCCTCGCGGACGCAGCATCACCCGCCACGACGTAGACCGCGCGCTCGACGCCGCCCGCGCGATCCCCATCCCCTCAGACCGCGAGATCATTCACACCATCGCCCGCAACTTCACTATCGACCAGCAAGAGGGCGTTCAGGAACCCATTGGCATGCACGGCTATCGGCTCGAGGTGAACGCACACATTATTACCGGAGCCACAGCGGCCATCAATAACCTGGTCAAGTGCATCCAAAGCAATGGCGTAGTCATCGAGGAGCTTGTGTTGGAGCCGCTGGCCAGCGGCGAGGCCGTGCTCACGCCCGAAGAGCGCGAGCTGGGGGTGGCCCTGGCCGACATCGGCGGCGGCACCACCGATATCGCCATTTTTCTCAACGGCTCGGTCTGGCACACCAGCGTGCTCGATGTGGGAGGAGACAATCTCACGCGAGACCTGGCCGTAGGATTGCGAGCGCCCTTGGATGCGGCCGAACATCTCAAAGTCCGCTACGGACACGCGCTTCCCGAACGGGTGGCCGAAGATGAGACGGTGAGCGCGGCCGCGTTTGGCGACGCGTCGGTGCAAGCCATATCGCGACGCTATATTGCCGAAATTCTGGAAGCGCGCAGCGAGGAGATCTTGCTGCTCATCCGACGGGAGATCAAACGCTCGGGCTACGACGGCCTGCTTCCGGCCGGCGTGGTGCTTACAGGCGGCTCTGCGCAATTGCAGGGCGTGAAGGAAATGGGGCGTTGGGTCTTCCGCATGCCGGTGCGCACCGGCATTCCCAATAGCGTGGGCGATGTGCACCGCCAATGGCTGACCCCGGCCTACGCCACAGGTTTGGGGCTCTTGCTTTGGGGGGTTCGCCGCGGGCCCACCGAGCACGTGCGGCGCCAATCGCCGATGATGCCTCGTTTACGCGAATGGCTCCGAAGTTTACTGCCTGGCTAACCAGCCAAACATAAGTTTGAGATTTTTCGCTGCGCCGGTTATGATAAGGGAGAACGCGTTGTTTTTCCCCCGTGCAGCCAAAAACCGGCGCACAACAACCGTTTTTTTCAGGAGGCGACATTCATGCGCAAAGCATCACAACCCTACGTAGAAAACCTGGCCCAGATCAAGGTCATCGGCGTGGGCGGCGGCGGCGGCAACGCGGTGAACCGAATGATCAACGAAGGCATTCAGGGCGTTGAATTCGTGGCTGTGAACACCGACGCCCAGGCGCTCATGCTGGCGGAAGCGCCCTTGCGCGTGCGCATTGGCGATAAGCTAACCAAAGGTTTGGGGTCGGGCGGCGATCCCAACATCGGCCAACGCGCAGCCGAGGAATCGGCCGAGGAGCTCATGGAGATCCTCAAAGGCGCGGACATGATCTTCGTGACCGCGGGTTTGGGCGGCGGCACAGGCACAGGCGCGGCGCCCGTGATCGCGCGCCTGGCCCGAGAGACCGGCGCGCTCACCATTGGCGTCGTCACCAAACCCTTCACCTTTGAGGGAACCCGGCGGCGACAGCTGGCCGAAGAGGGCGCGGCCGCGCTTCAAGAACATGTAGACACCCTCATCGTCATTCCCAACGACCGGCTTCTGCAGATCGTGGACAAGCGAGCCAGCATTCAGGAGGCTTTCGCCACGGCCGACGACGTATTGCGCCAAGGCATTCAGGGCATCAGCGAATTGATCACCATTCCGGGTCTCATTAACCTCGACTTCGCGGACGTGCGCTCGATCATGAGCGAGGGCGGCGCGGCCTTGATGGCCATAGGCTCGGGCCGAGGTGAAAATCGGGCGCAACAGGCGGCCGAAGAGGCCATTCATTCGCAACTGCTGGACATCAGCATCGACGGCGCGCGCGGCATTCTATTCAATGTCACGGGCGGCCCAGACATGAGCCTGTTCGAGGTGAACGAAGCGGCCGAGATCATCCGTCGAACCGCCCATCCCGAAGCGAACATCATCTTCGGCGCGGTCATCGATCCCAGCTTGAACGACGAATTGCGCATTACAGTCATCGCCACGGGTTTCGATGCCGCTCATTCCGAACAACAACCCGCGACCTCGAGCAAAACCATCGATTTCCCCACCCGCACCTACGACGACGCGGATCTGGAAATCCCCACGTTCCTCCGACGCTCGCGCCATCGTCGCCAGACGTCTTGAACTGAACGTTGAAAAAAGCTTAAAATTTCGTAACAGTTCGATGGGAGGCTTTGCGCGACGCGCGCGATGTGCGACGCGTAAAAACATGCTCTGCGCATGAGTTCCGCCCATGTTATGCGGCTAGAAGAAGCGCTCACAAGAGAGCGCTTCTTTTTGTTTGCATCATGACGCCCGACTTTTGCCCCGATTTGGGCGCAAAAAGAGGGGAAAAGCGGGCATGTTTTGGGCTTGGGGCCGGGAATCCCCTCCTGCGCCGCGCCCTCTGGCCGAGCGGCGCAGGAGGGGAAGTGGCGACAGGAAAGGGGGCGACCAACAGCGCCAGCCTGCCAAGACAAAGGCCGAAGCTGTGAAAAGGAGCTTTGCAGGAGCAAGGAAAGATGTGCTATACTCTCTTCCCCATATACTAGATATTGTGTTTGGGCTAAAAAAAACCACCATATTTAGACATAAAACTATGAAATGTCCTCATTGTGGTCACACGCAGTCACGCGTGATCGATACGCGTGATTCGGGTGACGGCATTCGCCGCCGAAGGCTGTGCAAGCAGTGCGGCAAGCGATTCACAACCTATGAACAAATCAGCACGGCGGTGCATATTGTCAAATCGGACGGACGCCGCGAGCCTTTCGATCGCACCAAATTGCTGAACGGCATTCGCGTGGCTTGCGCCAAGCGTCCCATCGCCATGGCCGATCTGGAAGGGATCGTCGAGCAGATCGAGGAGTATGTTTACGGAGCAGGCAAAGCCGAAATCCCCAGTTCGACCATCGGCAACATGGTGTTGGATAGGCTGAAGGCCATCGATCCTGTGGCCTATATCCGTTTCGCCACCGTTTATATGGAATTACCCGACCTGGAAGCGGTGCGGCGGGAGATCGACCGCTTGATGGGTCGTGAATAATCGACGAAAAGAATCTCTCTCACCCTCGTTGACGAGTTAACCGGAGCGGAGGTCGGCTTCGGTTTCTCGCCGGGGGATTTTTCCGCCCCAAAAACATATAGAGGCGCAGAGAGTCATAACTTCAAATTACCAATCCCGCTACCTTTCCCCCACCTCTCACGCCCAAGGAGCATCTCTGAAATGAACGCGAAAACGCACTCAAAACAGAGCGAAAGCGCGTACCCTGATTATGTTCGCGACGAAACCATTCGTCTCTCGCCCAACAGCATCGAGGTGCTAAAGCGCCGCTACTTGCGCAAGGGGCTCAATGGCCGCCCCCTGGAAACGCCGGCGCAGATGTTTTACCGCGTGGCCAGCCATGTGGCCAAAGTGGAATCTTATTTCGGCGGCGAAGTGGGCGTCGTCACCCACGAATTTTATGATCTCATCACCGAATTGCGCTTCTTTCCCAATTCACCCACATTCACCGGCGCGGGCACGCCGTTGGGCCAGCTCGCGGCCTGTTTCGTGCTGCCCATCGAAGACGACATGGGCAAGCACCCGGATGGCATTTTTCAAACCATGCGCAACGCGGCCCTGATTCAACAAACGGGCGGCGGAAACGGATTTTCCTTCAGTCGCCTACGGCCGCGCGGCGACAAAGTGATGACCTCGGCCGGCATCGCCACCGGGCCGGTGGGCTTTTTGGAGGCGTATGACAAGGCCTTTGGCGTCATCGCCCAAGGCGGCACGCGGCGCGGCGCAAACATGGCCGTGTTGCGCGTCGATCACCCCGACATCGAAGAATTCATCACCTGCAAGGCCGATGAAGGGAAAATCACGAATTTCAATATTTCGGTCGGCGTCACCGATGCATTCATGAAAGCCGTTCGGGAAGACCGCGATTTCGATCTGGTGAATCCGCGCACAGGCAAAGTGTGGCGCACAGTGAACGCTCGCGAATTGTTCGACAAAATCGCCACCTATGCGCATCGCAACGGCGAACCGGGCGTGCTTTTCATCGACGCGGCCAACCGCACCAACCCCGTGCCTCATTTGTATGATCTGGAAGCGACGAATCCGTGCGGCGAGCAATGGCTTGGCCCATATGAAAATTGTTGTTTGGGCTCCATCAATTTGGCTCGCCATGTGAACGAGAAGGGCGCAATCGATTGGGATGCGTTGGAACAGAGTGTGAGCCTGGCCACGCGTTTCCTGGATGATGTTGTCGAAGCCAACGCCTATGTGCCAGCCGTGCCACAACTGAAAGAGGCCGCGCATCGGGTGCGACGCATCGGGCTGGGCGTCATGGGCCTGGCCGACGTGATGTATATGTTGGGCGTGCGCTACGGTTCAGAAGAATCCCTGGACCTGGCCGGGCAGATCATGGAATTTGTGCGCTTTCACGCCATGCGCGCGTCCATCGAATTGGCGCGCGAGCGAGGCCCCTTCCCGGCCATTCGCGGCTCGATTTATGATCCGCAAAATCTTCGATGGCAACCTCCAACCCCGCTCAATCCCTATTCACACGATTTTGGCCGGCCGCCCCTAAACTGGGAAGCCATTGTAGCCGGTCTCAAGGCGCATGGCATCCGCAACGGGGCGCAAACCACCATCGCGCCCACAGGCACCATAGGCACAGTGACAGGGTGTGAAGGCTATGGCTGCGAGCCGGTGTTTGCGCTGGCTTACACTCGTTATGTAAAGGAAGCTGAAGGCGATGTGGCGCTCACCTATGTGAGCCCGCTATTCATGAAAGCATTGGAACGCGCCGGCATCGAGGGTGAGCAACGCGAACGGATTATTGACGAAATCCTTCATTCAGGCACCTGCCAACACATCGGCGAATTGCCCGCCGACATCCTACACACCTTTGTGGTTAGCATGGACGTGACGCCCGAAGAGCACGTTTATATGCAGGCTGCGCTGCAACGCTTTGTTGACAACAGCATCGCGAAAACCGCGAACTTTCCGCCCGACGCCACGGTCGAAGATGTAAAAACCGCGTACCAACTGGCCTGGGACCTGGGCTGCAAAGGCCTGACAGTGTATGTGACCGGCAGTCGCAAAGAGGTGGTGTTGGAAACGAAAGCGGTGGCGGAGGCCAAAAAACAACAGAACGGCGCGGCTCCGGTGTTGACCCCGCCCAGTGAACCGGTGGCGCCGCCCGCGCCCACCCGCAAGCACCGCCCCACCCGGCTGCGCGGCTCAACGTATCGCCAGCCCACGCCTTTGGGCACAGCTTACATTACCGTGAACAGCACAGAGAATGGCGAACCCTTCGAGGTGTTCTTGAATGTGGGCAAGGCCGGATCCGATGTGGCATCGGTGTCCGAAGCGCTGGGCCGTTTGATGAGTTACATCTTGCGCATGCCCAGCCCGCTTGATCCATCGGAGCGCCTGCAGCAGATCGTCTATCAGTTGGCGGGCATTGGCGGCGGTCGCTCGTTGGGATTCGGCGCGGGTCGCGTGCGCTCGCTTCCCGATGCCATCGCCCAGGTGCTCAGTGAATATCTAAACGAGATGGAGACCGAATTGCTCACCGGGTCCCCTCCGCCGCCGGCCGAGCAGATGGAGCTCCCCCTGAATCAGATCGGCGACCTTTGCCCAGAATGTGGTCAGGCCAGCGTGATGTACGTTGAAGGCTGCAAGAAATGCATCAATTGCGGTTATAGCGAGTGCTAAACCAGCGTCGCGCGAAGACCATTTTCGACCTTGCATAAACGCGCGACCCAAAGACGATAGGTCGGGACGGGGGCGATTCTCGAACGAAAGCCCATCGTTCCACGTCCTATCGTCTTTTTTTATGGTCAAAAAACGCTTACTTTCACCGGTTCCCCAAAATCCCCTTCCATGCTATACTACCGGGCGTCAAACGCATCGATCCCTTGTTCCGATTTTCGATCTCGGATTTCGGAACCCAAACCTCTGATTGAAAAATAACATCGCATGAAAATGAAACGATTCGCCCCCCTCTTACTCGTTGTGGCGCTCCTGGCGTTTGGCCCCGCGTTTGCGCAAGAGGCCACGCCGCTCAAAATGCTGCGCGTGGCGTTGTGGCCCGAATATGATGATCCTCGTCTTCTGGTCATCATCGACGGCGCATTGCCGCAAGCCGGCCAAACCGTTCGTTTTCCCATTCCGGCCGATGCACAAATCAATGCAGTGGCCACCTCAGGCGCGGACGGCTCGTTGTTGAATGCCGAATGGAACATCGCGGGCAGCGAAAATGGTTTTCAGATCATTTCGCTTCTGTCCGATGGCGATCGCTTTCGGATAGAGTATTACGCGGCCATGAAGACGACGGACGCGCGTCGCGACGCGCGTTTTGATCTGCCTGCGGGCTATGTGCAGGCCGATCAGGCCATCATCGAAGCGCTATTGCCGCCGGGAAGCGAAGAGATCAGCAGTGATCCGCCATTGCAATCGGCCGGGGCCGCGCCCGACAACGCGCCCCTTTTTGTGCGAGAAGTGGGCGCGCTCAGTGCAAATAGCGATTTGGTGCAAAACATCTCCTACAACAACCCCACGGGTGCATGGACAAACCCAGCCTCTGCGCCCGCCCCCGCGCCGCCGCAACCCGCACCTCCCGCAACGCAGGCCGCCGCCCCCTCGCCCAATTATATTGTGTGGGGGCTGGGAGGATTGGCCGTCATTCTCATTATCGGCGGCTTGGTCTTGCTCTGGCGAAGTGGTCGCGAAGATGAGTTCGAAACGGTCGCGCCCGCGGTCCGAGCGCGAAAAAAGGGCAAAGCGAAAGGGGCCGAAACAACCGGCCGCGACCGATTTTGCCGCCAATGCGGCGCTAAATTCGCGGAATCGGATCGATTTTGCCGCCAATGCGGCGCGCGGCGGCTATAAAGTCATACCGAAACTCAAGCGCTCGGCGTCAGTATAGGTGACGCAGGCCACGCCAGCCTAACCATGCGGCCTGATGGCGCCCGGCGCTTTTTTTATTGCACGAAGGACGCTCGCCCATGGTCGATCAGGCGGATTTGCTGGAACGAGCCAGACAGCGCGACCCCCAAGCATTGGCCACCATCTACGACACTTACGCCCATAAGATTTACGCCTACATTTATCGTCATGTTGGCGATTCGCACCGCGCTGAAGACCTGACCGGCGTCGTCTTTTTGAAAATGTTGGAAGCGCTGGATCGCGACAAGTTTGCTCGCGATGCGCTTCAATCCTGGCTTTATCGCATTGCGTACAATGTCATCGTCGATGATTCTCGTTACAACAAACGGCGCCCCACCAGCAGTCTGCATGAGGGCATCGCCATGCCGCCCGAATCGCACCCGGAGCATCTTGTAGGGCAGCGCCTACAGAGCGAGACGCTACGAAAGGCCATTGATCAGTTGACCGATGATCAACGAGACGTTATTTTGCTTCGATTTGGCGAAGGAATGACCGCGCCTCAAGTGGCCGCGATTTTGGGCAAGACTGAAGAGGCCGTACGAGCGCTTCAACGCCGCGGGCTGGCTAATTTGCGCAAAATCCTCTCCCCAACCCTTGTGCAATGAACATTCGCCCATCTTCAGCCGACCGAGACCTGCTGCTCGATCGAGCCATCGACGAACTTATCGAGGGCAAGAGCGGCGCGACAATGCAGCAATTGCCCGCGGAGGAGCGCGCGCTGATCTTTGTCGCTCGTCAGGTGCAACACAGCCTGGCCGACGCGCCCCCGCCCCCGCATGGATTGCGTCCGGGACGCTCGGCCTTTCTCACCGCGGCGGCCGAAAGCGCGGCGCGACAGGCGTCGGCCTCTCGCGGGGGCCGCTTGAACCGTCTCCTGGCGTGGGCCGCGCCAGCTTTCGCCGTGTTGGTGTTGGCCGCGCTGCTCACCTTTATGTGGCGAGGCGATTTCCCTCTCGGCCCTCCCGTTGTGCAGCCATTGGCGCCCTCGCAACCGCAAAGCGACACGCCCCTGCTCTTTCCGCCGCCCACCAACACCCCCACGCCTTCACCCACCCCCACATCAACGCCCACGCCTTCGCCCACGCCCAGCCCAACTCCTGCGCCAACCGAAACCCCCACGCCCTCGCCCACGCCTGCGCATTCTGCGTCCGGCGATTAAGCCTTCGGCGTTTGAAAGCGCGGGCTGAAATCGTTTTCACCCTGAGGACCACCCGGTAAAAAAACCACCCAAGTTCAGGGCCAAAAACCTGCTAAACCGATATGATTTTGTACATTATGTCAATGAAATCGTTTTCAGCGGGGATCCATCATCAACGCGGAGGCGGCGGGGGAAGATAGGGGGTAGGATCAACGCGAACGTTATTCTTTCGCACCTCGAAATGCACATGCGGCCCGGTGGAGCGACCCGTCGAACCCACCTGGCCGATCATTTGGCCTCGCTTGACGCGTGCGCCCACGCGCACAAGCGGGCCCTTCATATGGGAATAAAGCGTTTGCAGCCCGTTGCCGTGGTTAATAATGACCGAATAACCGTAGCCAGTGAACAACCAACCCGCGCGAGCCACCACGCCATCGCCGACTGCGTACACGGGCGCGGCATAAGCCGTGGCGATATCCAGAGCGCGATGTTTGGCCGAATACCCTTGGGTTATCCATCCACGCAAGGGCCAGGCGAAGGTCGAGCCAGGAGAAGGCGCGGGTGGGGGGATGTTCAATTCCAGATAACCGCCGGGAATGACGAGCTCATCCCCGGATTTTAGCCGCCGAACGCGCGCGCGATTGGCGGGATAGTTCCGAATTTCTTCCGGCGTCACATTCCAACGTTGGGCGATATCTTCCAGGCTCTCGCCTTGTTTCACTCGGTGGATCGCGCCCAGAATTGGCAAAATCCGCACCTGCTCGCCAATGGCCAGGCGATCGGGGTTTCGCATGAGCGCGGGATTGCTATAGCGCAGGGTGTCCACATCCAACTGATAACGCGCGGCAATCGACCACAACGTATCGCCCGCTTTCACTGTATAAGTGAACCAACCCGGCCCGGGTTCGGGCGTGGGCGGACGCACACAGAATCCGCGCTCCCCCATATCCCAATCAATATCACACGGATATGCCCCCGCAATCATGGGCGCGGCAAATGTCAAGGCCAGGGCCGCGACCATAAATGTGAGCAAAAAGAAGAGGGTATTGTGGCGTGAGGGATTTCTGATCATAAACAACGCGGCCCGATCTCTCTTGCTCGATCGGGCGCGTGCATCATTAAACCAGAGGCGCGCTGAATTTTCAAGTTTTGTCCCCATGGAAAGAGGGTTCAGCTTGGTTTCGATCGCCCCACCACTTCGTAATGCACGACGCGGGGTTCGAACTCGAGCAGGAAGTCTTTGTCTTCGGGATAGTATTTCGCAGCCTCGATGTCTTCCCCGGCGAACGCTTTAATCGCGTCCAGGCTTTCCCAGAATGTCATGGTGATGAAATGGGTGACTTCGCCCTCGGTTCGCTCGAGAATGTGAACGCTGATGTTGCCCTCGACCGATTGATAGTCGGGTATCGCTCGCGCATTGAGAAACGCTCGATATTCCTGAGCTTTGCTTGTTGGAACGCGGCCATGCCACATGCGAACAATCATATCGCCTCCTAAAACTATCACGTTCAAGTTTTTCGGTTGATGGGTGTTTCCAACAAGGTCACCCATTGGTCAAAATGCGGGCATTTGGAACGAATCACTGATAGCCCTATTCGACGCGTGATTATCGGACCGTGCAAAGGCTTTCTGTAATGCGGGATATAGCGGATGATCCGTGCGGCCGGATGGGTCTGCGGCCCTTCGTTGATTTCTTCAGGGGAAGCCTTCGACAGTTCGGTTATCAGGCGGTCTGCTTGTGGTGTTTCGGGAAAGGCGCGTAAAATTTCCTCTGGCTGAGCAAACAGCAACGCCTCAAATTCGTGTAGCGTCAGAAAAGGAGTAAACCGGGGATGACTGATATCGCGCCGAAAAGCGTCTTCCAGGTGGGTGACTCGTTGGTATGGCGTTCCCGACGGCATGTTGGATTTGCCGGGAAAATCGTTGGGTAGTCCGTAGTAATCAATCATCGTAGTGACTAAGCTTGCACTGCTGTCGTTTAATATGCGAATGATATCCCTTCGCACCTGTTTGTATGAGACAATTCCGCCTTTGAAAGCGCGACCAGATCGGGTGCGTTTGGTTCGAGCCAGAATAGGAACCAAATATATATGTTTGTCCGCCAAGAAGGGTCCCACCACATCGCGCACAAAGGTCTCCTCTGTTTGGCCTTCCACATAGATCAGCACCTTCTTCATAACGCCGGCCGTCCTCCCAATAGGTTTTTCTCCCATAGATCTCCAAGGCCGTAATCTTCCAACCAGGCGATCATCTCTTCCTCAGACAAACGACGGAAGATGGATTCCCCTTTGATGCGGTCGGCGACAAGGATGTCTTGCGGGGCGAATTGGTTCACCAGGGTGACAGATTGTGTGGCGAGGATGACCTGGGTGTGTTCGGAAACGCTTCGAATCATGTTGGCCAGGAGCGTGATCGCGAATGGATGAAGACCCAATTCAGGTTCGTCCAAGACAATGGTTGCCGGCAAGCGGTCCGGTGGCTGTAAGAATAGGGTCGTCAGACAAATGAAACGCAGCGTTCCATCGGACAGTGTGTGCGGGCCAAAAAGGATGTCTGATCCCCGCTCTTGCCATTCGAGGCGGATTTTTTCGGGATTGAATGGGGAGGGACGCAAGACAAAATCACCGAAAAAGGGCGCGGCCATCCGAACAGTTTCCACAATATTATGGTAGTATTCGGGCTCTGTCTCACGCAGTAGGAAGAGATAAGCCGCCAGATTCGATGCATCAGGGCGGAGAAACAGGTTGTCGTGGATGTCACCCGTTTGCTTGACACGGGCTGTTTCGCTGGTGTCGTGGAAGTGGTAGAGCTGCCACGAACGCAGCGCTCTTAACACATAGTGTGCAACTTGGTCTTTATTCTGGTGCCAATCGAGCAACCTCGTCTCGTCGTGCACTTTGGTGGACGCCTTGCTTTCGTATGGTCGTCCGTAACGCCGGCGATCGTGGAAAAAAATGCGTTCTTCGTCGAACACAAGCAAGTCTTCGGCGGTCGGGATGAGTGAGCAGGCATAACCATTCGCGGTGTTCTCGCCTGTGCGGAACCACAATTCGATGTATAGGCGTTCTGTGGTCTTGCGACCGTAATGAAGTATCTGGTCGGCTCCTCCCGCCTGGGCCACATGTTTCTGCATTCCCAGGTTCATAACTCTGTTCATGAACCTGAAAAGGGTAATGAAATTGGACTTCCCCGAACCATTGGCTCCGATGAGCACGTTGATAGGGGCTAACGCGATCTTGGCCTCGCGTATGGATTTGTAACCTTGAAGTGTTATGCTTTCCAACAGAAGAGATGCCATCAGTGACCCTCGCGTCATTGCCTCGGTTTATACTCGATTTGGAGCATATGCGGAAAGATTATACCTTGCCATTGGCCATCTTCTCAACTTTGTCAAAATCCGCCGTGACTCCATCGTTTTAGCCGGCGGCGCGTGAATGTCTGTGATAGTTGCATCGCACTTCACGCCAAGTGCGACTCAACTGAGCCGACTTAAACCCTCATACATACGAGGGCTTCGCGACAATTCACCCAAGAACGAGAAACGCTTGGCGATTTACGCGCGCTTCGTAAGGTGAAGTTTCGATGCCATGTCTATTCTTTTAAGCCGTATTCCATTACGACCCCGATCGATTTACGTAGCCAGTCTATCAAGGCGTCAATTTCCTCAGGCGAAAACTTTCGATTACCCTCAAAACCGCCATGCCACCACGGCCTGTCCCAACGACGCGAAGCTCGGTCCGGCCAGGATGCCCAGCAAAAGCGCGCCCAACACCGCGATGACGATGGCCAGGATGGCCGAATCGGGGATGGGTAGACGCACGCGGGTGGATTCATCGGGCGCTTCCATGAACATGACCACGACCACGCGCATGTAGTAATAAGCGCTGATCACGCTGTTGATGACTGCAACCAGGGCCAGCCACAGCCAGCCCGCGTCGATGGCCGCGTCGAAGAGATAAAGCTTGCCGAAGAATCCGGCCAGGGGCGGGATGCCGGCCAGGGAAAACATGAAGATGGCCAGGGCCGTGGCAAGCAAGGGCTGACGGCTGAAAAGGCCGCGGGCGTTGGCCATGCTTGCGTCCTGAAGCTCGCTCCAATCGTCGCTTTCCAGCAAGGACGCGCACGCAAACGCGCCGATGTTCATGAACGCGTAGGCGAAGAGATAAAACAGCATGGCTTGCAGGCCCAGCACCGTGCCCGCGACCAGTCCGATGAGCATATAACCGGCCTGGGCAATGGAGCTATAGGCCAGCAGACGCTTGATGCTGGTCTGACGCAGCGCGGCCACATTGCCCACGGTCATGGTGAGCAGCGAGAGAATGGCCAGCGCCCAGGCCCAGGTTTCGTATGGCGCGCTGACCGCGCTCTGCAACACGCGGAAGAGCGCAACCAGGGCCGCGGCCTTGGTCCCCACCGACATGAAGGCCGTCACCGGCGTGGGCGCGCCCTGATACGCGTCCGGCGTCCACATGTGGAAGGGAACCGCAGCGATCTTGAACGCGAATCCCACCAGCAACAACGCGAATCCGGCCAGGGTGAGGAAGCCGCCCGACGCGTTGGCCGCGATGTCCGAGAACCAGGTGCTCCCCGTATCGCCGTAGAGCAGAGCCGCGCCATAGACGATGAACCCCGATGCAAACGCGCCCAACAGAAAATACTTGAGCGACGCCTCGGCGCTGGCCAGCTGGTGGCGATTGAAACCGGTGAGGATATAGAGGGAGATGGAGAGAATCTCCAGGCTGACGAAAAGCGTGATCAGCTCGGTCGATTTGCCCAAGAACATCATCCCGGCCACGGCCAGGAGCAAGAGGGAATAGAATTCGCTGAAGCTGTAGGTGAATCGTCCCAGATAGTCCCAGGCCAGCAACACCGCCAGCGCCGCGGCCAACAAGATGACCAGATTGAGATAATGGCTGAGCGCGTCCGATTGCACCATGCCCATGAAATCGCTTGCCGGCTGCGACAGTTGCATGATGGTGAGCCCGGCTGCAATCAGCAGGCCGATGAGGGTGACCACGGCCAGCGCATGGCCGCGCGCGATGCGATCCACGCGGCTCACTTTGCCCACCACCGCCGTGATCAACACGATCAGCGACGTCGCGACGATGACAAGTTCGGGAAGTAGGCTGTTCCAGTTGAGGGAGGAGAGGTTCATATCGAAATCGACTACGCTATCGGAGCAGAGGGGTTTCTCTTAATCGACAACCCGCACGATGGCCGCCTGGCCCACATCGCGCATGAGCGCCTCGACCGAGGGATTGATTTTGTCGAAGAAGAGGTTGGGGAAAAGACCGATAATGAAGAAAAGAATGAGAATGGGAACCAGCAGCCAGAACTCGCGGCGGTTCAGGTCAGGCAGGTCTTTGTTCTTTTCGTCCAGAGGGCCAAACAGCAGCCCGCGCGCGGCCGTGAGCAGATACCAGGCCGCGAAGATGATGCCCAATGTGCCCAACGCGGCCCAGATCATGTTCACGCGGAACGCGCCCACGAGAATGGTGAATTCGCCCACAAAGCCGTTCAAGCCTGGCAGGCCTACGGAAGACATGGCCACCAGCACGAAGATGGCGCTGAACAGAGGAGCCTGTTTCCACAAGCCGCCGTAATCGGCCAACATGCGCGTGTGGCGGCGGTCGTAGAGCATGCCCACCAGGAGGAACAACGCGCCCGTGGAGAGGCCATGATTGATGTTTTGCAACACCGCGCCCGATAGCCCCTGGCTGGTGAAGGTGACGATGCCCAACATGACGAAACCCAGATGGGCGATGGAGCTATACGCGACCAGAGATTTCACGTCCTTTTGCACCAGGGCGGTCAGAGCGCCGTAAAGGATGCCGATGATGGCGACGCCGGCCAGCCAGGGCGCGTAAGTCACTGCGGCCTGAGGGAAGAGGGGCAACGAGAAGCGCAGAAAGCCATAGGTGCCCATCTTCAGCAAAATGCCGGCCAGAATGACCGAACCCGCGGTGGGCGCTTGCACGTGCGCGTCGGGCAACCAGGTGTGAAGCGGGAAAAGGGGCACCTTCACCGCGAAAGCAATGGCGAAAGCCCAGAACGCCAAGAATTCCAGCGCGGGCGTGAGCGTCGCCCCGCGCAGATCAACCCAATCGAAACTGCCTGTGACCACATACAAGGCGATGATGGCGATGAGCATGAAGGCGGAGCCGGCCAACGTGTAGAGCAGGAACTTGGTGGCCGCATAGACTCGCCGTCCCGAGCCCCACTTGCCGATGAGGAAATACATGGGGATGATGCTCATCTCCCAGAAGAGGAAGAAAAGGATCAAATCCAGGGCCATGAACACGCCCAACATGGCCGTCTGTTGCACGAGCAGCAAGATCAGAAACGCGCGTAAGTTCTCCTGGATGTTGTTCCAAGAGAAGAGCACGACGATGGGCCCCATCAAAGTGGTGAGGAGCACCAGGAAAAGGCTGATGCCGTCCACGCCCAGGTGATAGTTGATGTTCAACTGCGTTATCCAGGGCATGAACTCCTCGAACTGCATCGCGCCCGTGCTTCGCCAACCGGCCAGCAGGCCCAGCGAAAGCGCGAAATCGGCCAGGCTGATGAGCAACGCGGCCACTTTGATGCTTCGCTCAGAAAAGAGGAACATCAGCAGCAGCGCACCCACCAAAGGCAGCCAAAGGATCAGGGAAAGAAGAGGCAAGGATGTGAAATCCATGGATATTTGGATAATGGGTAATGAATATTGGGTATTGGACAATGGGTATTGGATATTGGGTATTGAAGAATATCTAATATCTAATATCTAGTATCTAATATCCAATATCCAACTATGCAAAAACGAAGTAAATCAACAGCAAAACCACGCCGAGGAAGAGGGAGAGAGCGTACCAACTGAGCAGGCCGGTTTGAAGACGGGCGATGCCCACGCCCGCGGCCGTGGTCACCGCGCCCACGCCGTTGACCACGCCGTCGATGACGCCCTCGGCTCCGGTGGCGAAGAATCGGGCCAGCGCTCGCAGCGGGTTGACGATGACCGCGAAGTAGATTTCATCGACCCAATACTTGTTCTCCAGAGCCGGTTGCAAAGGCGATAGCGCTTTTTGCAACGAAAGCGTCCAGCCGGACTGTTTGACATAGCGCGCATAGGCCAGATAGATGCCGATGAGCGCCACAAAACCTGAAGAAATGAACAACGCCATCTCAGTGGAAAACGCCACATGAGGTTCGGACAAACCTTCAAATGTGGGCTTTAGCCAACCCTCGATGAGATTGCCCACGGGAAAGCCGAATTCCTTGCCGAAAATCGCGGGCAGGCCAAGCAAACCAGCAAAAACCGCGCCGAAGGCCAGCGCCCAAAGGGGCCAGGTCATGCCACGAGGTTGTTCGTGCGCATGGTCGTAGAGATGTTCGTCGCGCGGTTGGCCGTGGAACGCGCGATAGACCGCGCGCAACGAGTAGAACGCGGTGAGCAAAGCCGTGAAAAGGCCGATGGCGTAGAGCGGATAAGAGGTGACAAACGCGCCCAAGAGAATGGCGTCTTTGGACCAGTAGCCTGAAAGGAGGGGGAATCCGGCCAGGGCCAGCGCGCCGATGAGAAACTGTGCGTAGGTGACGGGCAGTTTCTTGCGCAGGCCGCCCATGAGGTCGATGTTGAGCTCGCCGTGCAGCGCGTGCATGACCGACCCGGCCGCGAGGAAGAGCAAGGCCTTGAAAAAGGCGTGGGTGTAAAGATGAAAGACCGAGGCCACATACGCGCCCACGCCCACACCCAAAAACATATAGCCCAACTGCGAAATGGTGGAGTAGGCCAGAATGCGCTTGAGATCGGTTTGCACTATAGCGATGCTCGCGGCCATCAATGCGGTCAATCCCCCGATCCAGGCGATGAGCGTCATGGTGGCCGGCGCGAGTTCGAGCAGAGGGTGCGAGCGGGCCAGCATGTAGACGCCGGCCGTGACCATGGTCGCGGCATGAATGAGGGCCGAGACGGGCGAGGGGCCTTCCATGGCGTCGGGCAACCACACAAAGAGCGGGATTTGTGCGGATTTGCCGGTCGCGGCCAAAAGCAAAAGCAAGGTCACGCCGGTCAGCGCGGCCACGACCGCGGGCGACGCCGTTTCCAGAGCCGCGAACACCGCGTCGAAGGAGAGACTTCCGGCCTCCTTGCCAAAGAGGAAGAACATCCACATGATGGCCAGGGCCATGCCGAAATCGCCCACGCGATTGACCAGAAACGCCTTCTTGGCCGCGTCGGCCGCGGAGGGTTTGTAGAACCAGAACCCGATGAGCAGGTAGGAAGCCAACCCCACGCCTTCCCAGCCGAGATAGAGCATGACGTAATTGTTGGCCAGCACCAGCGTGAGCATCATGAGAATGAACAGGTTCATATACACGAAGAACCGTGCATAGCGGCGCTCGTCCATGGGCTGGTGCTCGTCATCCACCTTCATATATGTGGCCGAGTAGATGTGGATGAGCAGGCCGATGCCGGTCACGACCAGTATCATGACCGACGACAGCGGATCGATGAGCAGGGCCATGTCCACCTGAAAACCGGCAATATGTATCCAGGGCCAAAGCAACACCTCGACGCTGGACTCATCGCCGGGCAGTGCGCTGAGACCCATGGCCAGGGCCACGGCCATGAGGAAAGAGAGCGCCACGGCCAGATTGGCGACAATGGCCGCGACTTTATGCCCGACGCGTCGCCCAAAGAAGGCGTTGAAAAGCAAACCCAGGGCCGGGAACAAAAGAATCAGCCAGGCGTAATCGAAAATCATAGCTTCACCACTTCAATAAATGGATTTCATCGACGTTGGTGGTGTCTTTGTGGCGCACAATGGCCATGACGATGGCCAGACCCACGGCCACCTCGACCGCGGCCACGGCCATGATGATGAAGGCGAAAATCTGGCCGTTGAGATTGCCCCATTGATTGGCGAAGGCCACCAGCGTGAGGTTGACGCTGTTAAGCATCAACTCGATGCACATGAAAATCATGATGGCGTTGCGGCGAACCAGCACGCCCACCGCGCCAATGGTGAAGATCACCGCAGATAGGATGAGATAATAGGTGATGGGAACCATGGTTCAATCCTCATCGAGGGCTTTGTAACGGCGGGCCACGCCGCCCACCATGCCCGCCAGCAAGAGCAACGACGCCAGCTCGAAGGGCAAAAGATAGGTGGTGAACAGGGCCATGCCGATGGCCTCCACCCCGCCGGCCGCCGGAGCGCCCGCCACGGTTTGGTCCGTCGATATGGTTTGGGCGATGCCGAGACCGATCATCGCGACGAACAACGCGCCGAGAATCAAGGCGGCCGCGTAAGTGTAGCGCCGCAATGAACTGCGAACCGCGCCGATCTCGCCGCCAATGAGCATGACGACGAAGAGGAACAGCACGACAATGGCCCCAGCATAAACGATAACCTGCACCACGCCCAGAAATTGAGCGTTGAGCATGATATAAAAGATGGCGTAGACCGCGAAATTCACCAACATGAACAGGGCGCTATGCACTGCATTGCGACTGGTCACCATGCCAACCGCGGCGAGCAGCGCCACAAGGGCCAGGGCTAGAAAGAGTAGAAGTGCCATGATTGCGTAGTGCGTGTTGCGTTAAAAGGATGCGTCATTGCGAAGCCCGAAAGGGCTGATGCAATCTCCAAATCTCATCCCGCAGGCCGAATGATGGTGTTCGGTTCGGGCGGGTTGAGCAAATCTTCCTTGGTCAGAATAAAGTCGCGGCGATCGTAACTGGCCAGGTCGATGTAATGGCCGAGCACAATGGCCTCGGTGGGGCAGGCGCGTTCGCAATCGCCGCAGAAGATGCAGCGCAGCAGATTCACTTCGTACACTTTGGCGTGTCGTTCACCCGGCGAGATGGGGTTGTCGGGATCGTTCTCCTCGGCCTCGACATAGATGGCGCCGGTGGGGCAGGCCGCCTCGCACAGGCAACAGCCAATGCAACGCTCCATGCCGTTTTCATAGCGGCGCAGCTCGTGCCGCCCGCGAAAGCGCGGATACACGGCCATGGGCTGGTCGGGATATTCTACGGTGATCGGTTTTTCGGTGGCCAGGGTCTTGAGCGTGAGCCCCATGGCCTTGCCGATCTCGCGGGCGCTTTCGTAAACGTCTTTTAGTCCGGACATGAGAGGTTGAGAAAGAGAGAGGGGGTTAGGGTTCGGAATTCACGGTTCACAGTTCAGAGTGTGTTCCAAATCATCCTGCGAACACGACAATGACCGCGGTGATGACGAGGTAGGCGATGGAGAGCGGGGTGAGGAACTTCCAGCAGAAATGAAGAAGCTGATCGTAGCGCACGCGGGGCACGCTCGCGCGCACCCAAATGAACAGGAACAACAAAGCCAGAATCTTAATAAAGAGCCAGCCAAAGCCGATAAGCGCGCCGTGCCAGGTGCCCGGAACCACAAAAGGCCCGCGCCAGCCGCCAAAGAAGAGCGTGGCCATGAGCGCAGAGCCGGTGATCATGTGGATGTACTCGGCCATGAAAAAGAGCGCGAATTTGATGCCGCCATACTCGATCTGGAACCCGGCGATGAGCTCATTTTCCGTCTCGGGCAGGTCGAAGGGGCTGCGATTGCTTTCCGCCAGCACGCCAATGAAGAAAACGGGAAAAGCGAGCCAGAGCCACAACCACAACCACCAGGGCCGATCCTGCAACACGATCTCGTGCAGGCTGAGCGTGCCCATCTCACGGCCGATGTTGGTGCTGAGCACAATCGCGGCCAATAAGATGCCCAGAGGCAATTCATAACTGATCATCTGCGAGGCCGTGCGCAGCGCGCCCAACAGCGAATAGTTGTTGTTGCTGCTCCAGCCGCCCAAAATGACGCCATACGTGCCCACGCTGGTGATGGCCACCACATAGAGCAAAGCCACATTGATGTCGGCCACCGCGAAATCAATGGTGCGGCCAAACAACGTCATGGCCGGGGCCACAGGAATGACCGCGAACGCGACCAGGGCCGGAATAAGCGCCAGAGCCGGAGCCAAAAGATAGACGGGCTTGTCCACATGGTCGGGCACGATCTCCTCTTTGAAGATGGCCTTGACCGCATCCGCGATGGGTTGCAGCAGCCCGCGCGGGCCGGCCCGGTTTGGCCCCAAGCGCACATGGAACCGCGCCAACAGCTTGCGCTCATAATAGGTCAGATACGCGAAGCCCGTTAGCAAAATGACGATCAGCGCCAGGCTTTTGATGATGGAGATGATGAGAATTTCCATAGAGGACAGGGTGATCGGTGAATAATGGGTCAGTAAGACGGTGATTTCATGGCGAGCATCATGTCACCTTTTCAATCGCGACCGAGGTGCGAGGGACATAATCGTCGAAGAGGTTGCCCACGGGCGCGGCCGGGAACGAATAAGGCGCGAAGACCGAACCGGGTTTGATGGAGGGATCGAGGTGTGCGAAAGTTCGGATCGAACCGCCGCGAGAGCGAATTTCGATGGCGTCGCCCTCCTGAACGCCCAAACGGGCCGCGTCGTCAGGGTGGAGCCAGGCCGCCTGACGCGCCAGACCGGCCATTTGCGGCGTGGCCGCGAACACGGTCCCGCCATCCCACAACAACGAGCCCACCACCAGCCGGAAAGGATAATCCGGGCTGGGCGGGATGGCCGCGCCGCTGTGCGGCCGCAGCTCGCGCGAGAGGGAAACCGCGTCTCTGGGCCATTGTTGGCCGCTCTCGCCCAGATTTTCCCAGCTCATGCCGCGATAGGCCGGAACCACCTCCGCGATTTCCGCAAAAATCGCGTCCACCGAGGGCGTGTCCCAGGCGTCCTTCTTGTCGGGCGCGTAACGGCGGGCCAGGTGCATGAGGATGGCCCAGTCGGCCACCGACTTGCCCACCGTGCGCACAGCCTGGGGCGCGCGCTGAACGCGGCGCTCGGTGTTGGTGAACGTGCCCCGGCTTTCGGCATAGGACGCGGCCGGCAGCACCACGTCGGCCAGCTTCGCGCTCTCGGTCAGGAACATGTCCTGCACCACCAGGAAATCGAGTTCGGCCAGCGCTTTCGCGTCCGCGGGCTTCTCACCCACCGGGTCCGCGCCCATGAGATAGAGCGCGCGGATGCGGTCAGGGGTCGAAGCCATCATCGCGCCGTAGCTGAGGCCGGGCTGGGTGGGGATTTCGGTTTGCCAGCGAGCCTCCAGTTCGCGGCGGGCGCGGGCGTCGCTCAGGGGCCGATGACCGGGTAGCCGGTCGGGCGCCATGCCCATATCGGCCGCGCCCAACGCGTTGGCCTGGCTGTGCAAAAAGCCCAGCCGCTCGCCATGCCCCGCGGCCACCACCCAGTTGGTTAGGGCCGTGACCAGGTTGCGCGCGCCGTATCCCCAGGCGTAATCCACGCCGTAGACGATGAAGGGCCGTTTGGCCTGTGACAACAGCCGCGCGGCCTCGCGTACATCCTCGACCGAAATCCCGGCCACTTGAGCCGCCTCCTCCACCTCGGGCAGCCAATCGGGGATGATGGCGTCGCTCGCGTCCAGGGTGGCGCGCGTCAGCGCGTCGAAGGCCGCGCTCTCCGCGCCAATGGTGGGATTGATGAACGCGGCCGCGTATTGCGTCAGCTCGATGGCTCGCGGGTGCACAATGATCATCTTCGCGCCCCCGCGAAGGACCGCGCGTTTGAGGAAATTGGCCAGCACCGGCATCTCCTCGCCGGGATCGCAGCCCATGAGGACGATCACATCCGCGTCGCGGGCGTCGGCCAGCGAGGGGATCCCGCGCGGGTCGGCCACCACGGCCGATCCCTCGCGAAAGTCGAGATTGTTCGAGCCGACAACCCCGCGCATGAACTTGGCCAGCAGATAATTGGCCTCGTTGGACAGCTTGGCCGAGCCAATCGCGGCCACCGCGGCCGGGCCGTGCGTCTCGACCACCCGCTTCAGGCCCCGAACCACCCGATCCAGCGCCTCGGGCCAGGAGACGGGGCGAAGCTCGCCGTTGATGCGGGCCAGCGGTTCTTGCAAGCGTTCGGGATGGGACGCGAAGCCCATCGCGAAACGGCCTTTGTCACAGATCCACTCATCGTTGACGGCCGCGTTTTCTCGCGCGACATTGCGGCGGATGCGATGGGTGCGGCTGTCGATGCGCAGGTTGCAACCCATGCCGCAATGCGTGCAAATAGAGGGCGTTTTCTCCAGCTCCCAGGGTCGATAGGAGAAGCGGGCCAGGCGGTTGGTCAGCGCGCCCACCGGACAGATGTCGATGATGGAGCCGCTGGTGTAGGCGTCCAGCTTGCCGTCGGGGAACTTGTCGATGACGGTCTCGCCCCCGCGATGGAACAGCCCCAACTGCGGCTTGTCCTCCCACTCTTCCAGATAGCGAATGCAGCGCCAGCAAACGATGCAACGCTCCTGGTCGAGCATGATCAGATCGCTGAGGGGATAATGCTTGGCCTTGTGGTTTTTTTCCTCCCAAAAATGGGACTTGCCCGGCCCGTGCTCGAGGGTTTGGTCTTGCAAGGGGCACTCGCCGCCCTTATCGCAGATGGGGCAATCGAGGGGATGATTGATGAGAATGAGTTCGAGCGTGCCCTGACGCGCGTCCACGGCCCGCTCCGATTCGTAATAATAGACGCCGCCATCGGCCACGGGCGTGGTGCAGGCCGTGATGAGCATCTTGCCGCGACGCCCCTCGGCCTCGACCAAACACATGCGGCACGCGCCCAAAGGATCGAGCTTGGGATGATAGCAAAAAACGGGAATATGGATACCGGCGCGAGCCGCGGCGTCCACGAGCAGTTCGCCCGGCTTGGCCTGGATTTCTTTGCCGTCGATGGTGATGGTGATCCAATCGGACATGAGGGGTCAGGTGTTGAGTGTCAAGTGTCAAGTGTCAGGTGTCAAGGGTCAGGTGTCAGGTGTCAAGTGTCAAGTGTCAAGTGGCGGGTGGTGGCGTTAACCTTGAACCAGGAACCAGAAACTTTGAACCAGGCGTTAGTCATCCAACATGTTTTCCAGCGGCTCGCCCACATAGGGCCGGTAGATGGGCCGCGCGGGCAATGAGGGCTTCTCCTGGTCGGGGTTGGTTTCCAGAATGTACGCCTCGAATTCGCTGCGGAAATGACGCAATGTGCTCTGCAAGCCCCACACCGCGGCCGGGCCAAAGGGGCAGAAGGACTGTTGCTCGATATACTTGGTGACCCGTTCCATGGTGTCCAGGTCGCTCAGCGTTCCCTGGCCGGCCTCGACGCGCTTGAGGATCTTCTCCATCCAGCCGACGCCCTCGCGACAGGGCGAACACTTGCCGCAGGACTCTTCGCGGTAGAAGCCCAATGTGCGCCGGGTGATGGGGACGATGTTCTCGCCCTCGCAAATGACGATCACGCCGCCCGAGCCGAGCAACGAACCGGCCTGTTGCAACGACTCGAAATCAATGCCGATGTCGAGCTTGTCGGGCAGGATGTGGGGCATGGAGAGGCCGCCGGGGATGATGCTCTTGATGGGTCGATCATCCACCGTGCCCCCGGCCATGTCGTAGATCAGCTCGCGAAACGTGGTTCCGTAGGGAATTTCATACACGCCCGGCTTCTTCACCTGGCCGCTCAGGCAGATCAACTGGAAGCCCGGACTCCGTTCTGTGCCCCATTGGCGATACCAATCCGCGCCATGCTCGAGCACATGGCGCACATGCGAGATGGTCTCCACGTTGTTGACGATGGTGGGCTTGGCGTAAAGCCCGGCCACCGCGGGGAAGGGGGGCTTGAGTCGGGGATGGCCGCGATAGCCCTCGAGCGAGCTGAGCAGCGCGGTTTCTTCGCCGCAGATGTACGCGCCCGCGCCGCGATGCACGATCACTTCCAGATCGAAATCCGTGCCGAAAATATGCTTGCCCAGAAAACCGCGCGCTTTGGCCTCGGCGATGGCCTGGTTTAGGCGCTGCGCGCCGAACATGTATTCTCCGCGTATATAAATGAAGGCGTAGTGCGCCTGGATGGCCCAGGCCGTGCAGATGATGCCCTCGAGCAATTCGTGCGGGTCGTATTCGATGATGAGCCGATCCTTGAACGTGCCCGGCTCCGACTCATCCGCATTGACCACCAGATAGCGCGGATACAGGTCTTTGGGGATGAAGCCCCACTTCACCCCGGCCGGGAACCCCGCGCCCCCGCGACCGCGCACCCCGGCCTTTTTCACCTCGTCGATAACCTCTTGCGGCGACATGGCCAGCACTTTGGGCGCGGTCTGATAACCGCCATCGGCCAGGTAACTCTCAATGGTGTGGCTGTCGGGCTTGTCGATGCGGGCCAGGAGGAAGTTGGTCTCGGGATGATGGTCGTGATGGTATGGCCCGGCCGGCGAGCGCTCCATGGGCCAATCCTCACCCGAAAGCAAATCTTCCAGGATCGCGTCGATGCGTTCTGGCGTGAGGTCTTCATAATACCGGCCCCAATCGCTGCCGCTGCGTCGCACGAAGAACATAGGCCCGGTCGCGCACGACCCCAAACACTCCATGTGATCGAGGGTGAACTGACCGTCCTCGGTGGTTTCGCCAAAGCCGACGCCCAACCGTTTTTGCAAGTGCTCGGCCATCTTGTCGGCTCCGCGCAGCTTGCAGGGCACATTGGTGCAGATTTCGATATGATAGCGGCCCTTTGGCTCCTTATACAGCATGTTGTAGAAGCCGGCGATGGCGTACACCTCCATCGGCTCCATG
Source organism: Chloroflexota bacterium (assembly GCA_013151415.1). Taxonomy (GTDB): domain Bacteria; phylum Chloroflexota; class Anaerolineae; order J102; family J102; genus JAADII01. The sequence goes on along the minus strand of JAADII010000116.1, from coordinate 61,534 downwards.
CCAAAGAGCGTCGCGATTTCGTCCATGGCCTCGGTGGGAAGCCAGCCGATCTCGCGCTGCGCCACATAAAGCGCGGGCAAGATCGCGGAGCGAGGCTGTGGATAACGGCCCATCAGGGCCTGAATTTCAGAACGTGCAGTGTCAGAGAGCATGAGTGACGTTTGCTAACGGGGCAATGTTGTCTCGAATATGGTTAGAAATTTGTTCGCGTGAGGTCAGACGATAAGACGATGGGACGATGGTCTTATCGTCTCATCGTCTCCTATCTATCCACGTCACCCAGCACGATGTCGATCGAGCCGATGACAGTGACGAGGTCGGAGAAAAGGTGTCCTCTGGACATGATTTCGATGGCCTGGAGATTGGCGAAGCTGGGCGTGCGCACCCGGCAACGGTAGGGCTTTGGCCCGCCATCCGAGACGAGATAAACGCCCATCTCGCCCTTGGACGCCTCAATGCCGTGATAGGCCTCGCCGGCCGGCGGTCGGAAGCCCTCGGTGAACAGCTTGAAATGGTGGATCAGGGCCTCCATGCTCTGGTCCAGGAGGTCTCGTTTCGGCGGCGCGATTTTGGGGTCGTCCAGCCGATAATCGCCATCGGGCAGATTGTCCAGGGCCTGCTCGACGATGCGTCGCGATTGCCGCATCTCCTCGATGCGCACGAAATAGCGCGCGTAACTGTCGCCCTCGGTGTAACAGGGTATCTCGAAATCGTACTGGTCGTAATTGCAGTAGGGCTGGGCCTTGCGCAGGTCGTATTTCACGCCGCTACCGCGCAGCATGGGGCCGGTCACGTTCATGGCGATGGCGTCTTCCGCGCTGAGATAGCCCACGCCCTCAAGCCGCTTGCGCCAGATGGGATTGTCGGTGAGCATGCGTTCGTATTCGTCGAACCGCTCCGGCAAGATGGCCAGCAGCTCGCGCAGCCGCGGCTCGAACGCGGGCGGCAAATCCCACTGCACCCCGCCCACCTGAATATAGGAAGTGGTCAGCCGCGCGCCGCACACCATCTCGAACAGGTCGAGGATGGCCTCGCGCTCGCGAAACGCGTACATCAGCAGCGCCAGGCCCGTGCCGCCCACGTCCAACGCGTGGGTCGCCAACCACACCAGATGGCTGGCGATGCGTTGAAGCTCGGCCACGATGACGCGAATGGCTTGGGCTCGCGGCGGGGCCTCGACCCCTAACAGCTTCTCCACGGCCAGCGAATAGGCCAGATTGTTTTGCATGGCCGAGACATAATCCATGCGGTCGGTGTAATAGGTGAAGTCCTTGTATCGGACGTTTTCGCCCTGTTTCTCGAAGCCGCTGTGCAGATAGCCGATGTCCGGCTCCACGGCCACAATGGTCTCGCCGTCCAGCTCCACAATCAGGCGCAACACGCCGTGGGTTGCGGGATGTTGCGGCCCCATGTTCACCACCATATGCCGCGTGTCCATGCGGCTGGGCACAGGTTCGGGCGTTTGCAAGGGCCGCATGATCTGTCGGCCCAGATGCGCAAACTCCTCGTCCTCCCAGGTCAGGGTGAAGGGCACTCTTTCACCGCCCAAAGGCTGATCCTTGCGCAAAGGATGGCCCACCCAGTCATGGGGCATGAGCAGACGACGCAGGTCGGGATGGCCTGTGTAGTTCACGCCAAAGAGATCATACGCCTCGCGTTCGTACCAGTTCGCACCCGGCCACAGCGAGGTGACGCTGGGGATGGCCGGGTTATCGCCGCCCGGCATGGGCGCTTTGATCTGCAGCAATTCGCCGTCGCGCTCGATGCTGCGCAATTGGTACACGCCCACGAAACGCGCGTCCGAGCCGTTGAATTCGGGCAGATGAAGATTATCGACGACCGTGAGATCGCTGAGCAGGTTGTATTTCAGGTCATCGCGCAGAAAGCGCATCACCTCGAGCAGCTTATCCGCCCGCACGGTGACGATGGGCGTCTGGCGATAGACCTTGCTATCCAATACGTCGTCGGGAAACGCTTCGCGGAGAGAAACGATGGGGTCGAGCATGGGTGGGTTTTGGGTGTTTGGGTATTGGATATTGGGTATTTGGGATATTAGGTATTAGGTATTGGATATTGTGATGGTAGTGGGCTTTTCGTACTCATATCGAACATTTACTATCCAATACCCAATATCTATTATCCAGTATCTAACTATCCAGTATCTACTATCCAGTATCTATTAAGGTAACGGCGGGAGGTCGGCTACGATGTCGGGCGCGACCGGTTCGGGGGTGGCGTTGTGGTCGGTGAGCTTTTCTTTATCGATTTTGGCCTGGAGCTGGGTCAGCGCGTAGAGCAGGGCTTCGGGGCGGGGAGGGCAGCCGGGCACATAGACATCGACCGGGATGATCTTGTCCACGCCCTGCACGATGGCGTAGTTGTTGAATGGCCCGCCCGCGCTGGCGCAAATGCCCATGGCGATAACCCATTTGGGTTCGGGCATCTGGTCGTAAAGACGTTTGATCACCGGCGCCATCTTGTTGCTCACCCGACCGGCCACAATCATCAAATCGGCTTGCCGCGGAGACCCGCGGAAAAGCTCGCTGCCAAAACGGGCGATGTCGTGCCGCGCGGTGCCGGTGGTGATCATCTCGATGGCGCAGCAGGCCAGGCCGAACAACAGGGGCCAGACCGAGTTGCGCCGACTCCAGTTGACCATATATTCCAGCGAGGTGGTGATCACGCCACTATTGGATAAATGAGTTTCGAGACCCATGAGTTGCTCCTATTGCCACTCGAACGCGCCTTTGCGCCAAACATAGAAATAGCCGATGAGCAAGATGCCCAAGAAGATGGCCATCTCGATCAAGCCAAAGAGTTTTAATTTGCCCAACACCACGGCCCAGGGATAGAAAAAGATCACCTCGATATCGAAGATGATGAAAAGCATCGCCACCATGTAATATTGCACGGGAAAGCGACGCCACGCCTGCATGAAGGGGATCATGCCCGATTCGATGGGTTCCTGCTTCATTTTGTTGGGGTTTCGCGGGCCGAGCACCGTGGGAAGAATGATGGCAATGGCCGCGAATCCGGCGGCAATAATGAAAAGGATGAGCAGGGGTAGGTAGTCAAGAACCATGAGGACAACCCTGTTGGAAGAGATGAGTTGTGATGCTTGCTACAAGTTCGTGGATTCTATCACGAGGCTTGCCCGCTCGTCAACTCCCCTTGTTGGAAAAAGCGAGTCGCCACCAGTTTTGTAATGCAGAAACCAATCACAAAACGATCCAACCAAATCAAAGAGAGCGCGGCGCACCATTATTTGCAACCGGCAGGGGTTGCGAGAGCGATGCCTTCTGTTCTATCATGATTTGGCCTGGTTCGCCCTCTTTCATTATCCAAATCTTGACGTTCGCGCGCCGGTGAAGGCGGTTGAGTTGCCTCACCCATCGTCGATGTGACTGGATGGCGATTGAGAGCCTGCTGAGATCGCGTGTTCATGACCAAAGCCAGAGGAGCCTTTTACTGGCCGAGTGATGGCTGTAAAACAAGCTGAATCATGGCCTGGTCATCGCGCATATGTGGAGCCAGCTACGGCATGCGCCGGCATCCGAGGGGCGAGATCGAGCCAATGAGATGAAATCGCGATTAGAAATCTACAGAAATCTATAAAAAAGTACGAAAATGTGACATAGATCATATACAATTTGACCGGGAATGGCATAAGGTGGGGCGAGACTGCGCAACATTTCGCTCACCACCGCTTATATTGTCATACGCCTTATGCCCTCATCCACCGTTTTCTGTCTCAGTTGGGCCTATCAAACCGCGGCCGTCGAACAACGGGCCGACATCGCCCGAGCCATCGCCCAAGTTTGCGATAAGCGTCGGGTTCAGATAGGTTATGTGAGCCTGATCACCTGCAACCGGGCCGAATTATATATTAATGAAGAGCGCTTTCCTGTTTCGCCCAATGCGCTCCTAACCGAGATCGCAGACATCACAGGAATCCCGCTGCAAACATTGCAGGAAAACGGACGCATTTTCCGAGGAGAAGAGGCCCAAAAGCACCTAATGCGCGTGGCCGCGGGGTTGGAATCCATGGTCTTGGGCGAATCGCAAATATTGGGACAGGTGACCGACGCCTGGGAAACGGCCATCTCGCAAAAAACCATTTGTCCGCAACTGAACGCGATCTTTCGCGCCGCGGTGCGCGCGGGCAAACGCGCTCGTAACGAAACCGCGATCAGCCGCCATCCCGTTAGCATGAGCTCGGTGGCCATTCAGGCCCTGCTTGCAAGCGTGGACAAACCACAAGCCGCGCGCGGCCTGGTGGTGGGTTATGGTGAAATGGGTCGCCTGGGCTTAAAATCCTTGCGCGGCCGCGGGGTGCGTACGATCGGCATTGTCAACCGTCGCCCCGAACGCGCTCGCGCGGAAGCGCTCGAACATGGCCATCGGCTGTGGGGGCTGGACCAACTGGAAGAAGCCCTTGTTTGGGCTGATGTGGCCCTCACCGCGGCCGCCTCGCCCGAACCGCTTATTGACCGCGGGCTGCTCGAAAGGGTGATGAAGCGTCGGCAAGGCCGCCCTCTTGCGGCTGTCGACATTGCCGTTCCTCAAAACATCGCTGCGAACGCCGCAGACATCGACGGCTTCCATCTTATCGGCATCGATCAGCTCAAACAGCAGGTGGATCAAGGTCTGGCCGCTCGGCAACGGTGCGCGCCCGCGGTCGAAGCGATCATCGACGAAGAAATGGCCAAGCTGACCGTGGAATTACGCGAGCTGGCCATTCGTCCACTTATCCGCGAATTACGCGAAAAAGCCGAGGCTATCCGACATTACGAGCTAGAACGCACCATGCGCTATCTGGGCGAGGTGGATGAACCCACTCGCCGCCAGCTTCAATATTTTTCCCAGGCCCTAATGAACAAACTTTTGCATGAACCCACCGTCAGATTGCGCCAGAAAGCCGCACTCGGAGAGATCGAGCCATACGAACAAACCGTGCGCGAACTTTTTGGGTTGAGTTAAGAACCCGCGCTCTGACGAAATTGCCCTTGATTTTTTTGACCCGAATGAAACGAATTAACACGAATTTTTGTCTTTTTCCATGAAAACCGCCCTCATCATCGGAACCCGCACATCGAAGCTGGCGATGTGGCAAACGAACCACATCATCGAGCTAATCGGTCGCGCCTGGCCGGAGATCGAATGCCGGACGCGACCTTTCGTCACCCGGGGTGACAAGACGCTTCATCTGGCCTTGCCCAAAATCGGCGGCAAGGGACTTTTTACGCAGGAATTGGAGCGCGCGTTGCGAGAGGGCGAGATCGACCTGGCCGTGCACTCGCTCAAAGATTTGCCTGTGGAGAATGCCCAGGGGCTGGTGTTGGGCGCGCTGGTGGGGCGAGCCGATGTGCGGGATGTGTTGGTGGCGCGGGAGCCGTGGACGTTGGAGACGTTGCCGCCCGGCTCGGTGGTGGGGACCAGCAGCTTGCGGCGACAGGCGCAAATTTTGCATCATCGCCCTGATTTGCAGGTGAAATCCATCCGCGGCAATGTGGAGACCCGCGTGCGCAAAGTGATGGAAGGCCAATACGACGCCGCGATCATGGCCGCGGCCGGTCTCGAGCGGTTGGGTCTCGAGCGCCATATCCGTCAGCGCCTTCCGCTGGGGTTGATGTTGCCCGCGCCGGGTCAGGGCGCGCTGGCCGTGCAGTGTCGCGGCGACGACGAACGCACGCGGCGCATCTTGCAGGCCATCCATCAGCCCGAAGTGGAGGCCGCGGTGGTGGCCGAGCGCGCGTTCATGCATGCGTTGGGCGCGGGATGCTCCACGCCCGTGGCCGCGTACGCGCCTCCGCCGAATCGTGAAATCCATCTCACCGCCCTGGTCGCGGCCGTGGATGGCGGGGCCGTGGTGCGGGTGGAGGGGAGCGGATCGGACGCCGAGGCCTTGGGCCGTCGCATGGCTCAACAAGCGCTCGAGCAAGGCGCAAAGGAGTTGCTGGTTTATGAGCGCTAAACCCTTGACCAACCGCCGGGTCGTGATCACGCGTAGCGCAGAGCAGGCCGTTGAAACAAAAGCTTTGCTCGAGGCCCTGGGCGCGGAAGCTATTCTCTTTCCCGCCATCACTTTCATCGCCCTCGATTCACCTGAGCTCAAGCGGGTCAGACCGCATCTGGCTGATTATGATTGGGTGATCTTTAGCAGCGCCAACGCGGTGCGCTTCTTTGCCGAAAATTTGGGGCAGGGGCAAGTTTCAAGGAGGACGAACGGCCCAAAAGTGGCTGCGGTGGGCGCGGCCACGGCCCAACTCTTGGAAGCGCGCGGGGTGCGCGTTGATTTCATCCCCGATAAATTCACGGGCGAAGCCCTGGCCCGCGGCCTGGGTGATGTGCGCGGTCGTCGCGTTCTGCTTCCCCGCTCGCGCAAGGGACGGCCCGAAATCATTGAGATTCTTCGTCGCCGCGGGGCGCAGGTGGACGACATCCCCCTTTACGATGCTGCACCCCCTTCACCCGATCCAGCGGCTCTCGCCCGCCTGGCAAGCGGTTTCGACGCCATCATCTTCGCCAGCCCCTCCGCGGTTCACCATTTTCTTGACATCACCAAACCCGAACCGCTCATTCAGAAAATCACGCGCGACGCGGTCATCGCCTGCATCGGCCCGACTACCGCGCGCGCGTGCCGAGCGGTCGGCTTGCCCGTCCACGTCGTTCCCACGCGTCACACCATGCCCCACCTTGTCCAGGCCCTGGCTGCATATTTTACTGCTGTAAGCGCCGAGTAAATCTACTCTTTAACAACGGAGACATCGCTTCTTCTTGCGGCGATTTCGGCCAGGATGTCCTCCAGGCTCTGATCTGCAAAGAGGATGTCGCGTTCTTCGGTGTAGTCGCCAAAACCCACCGCAAACTGCCGCATAAAGCGGACCGCATCCACGATGCCGAGCTCCTTGTAAAGCAGATGAATGGCTCGCCGATTCACGTCTATGAGAGGTTTAGTTTCAATCACCATAAGTTTCCACCTCTTCGATCAACTCGAGTGGAGAAACTACCATAACAGAAAGGTCTTGCATTCTCCTGGCCTTTCGTAAAAAACGGTCATCGCAAGTGCAAAAATAATCGACTCCGGCTTTTTCGGCCAGCGCCAGGTGCAAAGCATCCAATGGCTTAAGACCACGAGTCAAGAATTCTTGAGCGCGTTGCTCACTCCGCGTTCCGATTGAAACGTGTTCCTTAGCCTTTTCCAGTACAGAAAAGGCGTGCTCTCGACGTAGCGCCAGCGGATTGCGTTGGGCCTCGTAGACCAGTGCGTCAGAAGACACGATTTCGATCTCGCCGAGCTCGCAAAATCGCAAGATGCCAAGAATTGCTTCAGACTCAAGGATGATCCGAATATGCTTCGGCGTATCGAGCGGTCGCTGAATGGCGCATAAATCGAGATAGACCCGTTTCATACTGACAATTCTAGCATATTTGGTCTTAAATGCCCCACCTGGAAGTGTGGGATTACTTTGGCCAGCATCGATCTTGTCATCTCATTAGTAACTCGATTTCAGCTTATGTGGATCACATACAATCTCCCCATCCGTCCGCGCCGGTTGCGTCGCAGCGAACCATTGCGACGCATGGTGCGCGAGACCGAATTGAATCCCGCGGATTTCATTTATCCTCTTTTCGTCCAACATGGCCGCGGGGTGCGCCATCCCATCCCCTCCATGCCCGGCCAGTTTCGACTCTCCATCGACCAACTGGCCGCGGAGGCCGAAGAGATTCTCAGCCTGGGCATTCCCGCGGTTATTCTCTTTGGCATCCCCGCGAGCAAAGACCCGGTGGGCCAGGAGAACTTCGCGGAGGATGGCATCGTGCAGCAGGCCATACGCGAGCTCAAGCAGGCCGCGCCCGAACTTGTGGTCATCACCGATGTGTGCCTGTGCGAATACACCGACCACGGGCATTGCGGCCTGCTCGACCTGGATGGCGAGATCATGAACGATGACACGCTCGACATCCTGGGTCGAGTGGCGGTTTCCCATGCCAATGCCGGCGCGGACATCGTCGCGCCCAGCGGCATGATGGATGGCATGGTGCAGGCCATTCGCGGGGCGTTGGATGATGACGGCTTCCAACACATCGCCATCATGTCCTATGCGGTGAAATACGCGTCCGCGTTTTATGGGCCGTTTCGCGATGCGGCCGAGGGCGCGCCCCAGTTCGGAGATCGCAAATCTCACCAGATGGACCCGGCCAACGCGCGCGAAGCCCTCCGCGAGGCCGGGCTGGATGTGGAGGAGGGCGCCGATTTTCTCATGGTCAAGCCCGCCCTGGCTTATCTCGATGTCATCGCGCGCGTGAAAGCGGCCTTCCCACAATTGCCGCTGGCTGCGTATAACGTCAGCGGTGAGTACGCCATGATCAAAGCGGCCGCGGCCAGGGGCTGGCTGGACGAGCGGAAAGTGACATTGGAAACCCTGCTCGGCATCAAGCGCGCCGGCGCAGACCTTATTCTCACCTATCACGCCAAAGACGCGGCCCGCTGGCTGCACGAAGAATGAATATGAACATGGCCTCATCACTTGAAAACTCCCCTTTTCTGCAAGCATGTCGTCGCGAGCGCGCGGCTCACACGCCGGTTTGGCTGATGCGCCAGGCCGGGCGATACATGCACGAATATCGCGAGTTGCGAGCGCGATACAGCATGATGGACATGATCACCACGCCCGAGCTCGCGGCCGAGGTGACCTTACAACCCATCGAGGCCTTCGATCTGGACGCGGCCATCATCTTCGCCGACATTCTCCCGCCTTTGGTGGGCATGGGGCTGAATCTCGATTTCGTGCCGGGCATTGGCCCCTTGCTCGACAATCCCATCTCCACCATTTACGACATCGAGCGGCTATCCACGCCTCCAGCCGAACAGACGATCCTTCGGTACACCCTGACCGCGATCCGGCTTGCAAGCGAAGAGCTCACCTCGCGCGGCATCCCGCTCATCGGCTTTGCCGGCGCGCCGTTCACTCTGGCCAGTTACGCCATCGAAGGCCGCGGCTCCAAGACCTACGCCAAGACCAAGAGCCTGATGATGCGCGAACCCGAAGCCTGGGGTCGCCTGATGAAAAAATTGGTCACGGTGCAGGCCGATTACCTGCTCAAACAGGTGGAAGCCGGCGCGTCGGCCCTGCAAGTCTTCGATTCGTGGGCGGGCGCGGCCTTAAGCCAGGCCGATTATTTGCGCTATGTTCGCCCGTACAATGTCGAACTCTTCCGCACTTTGCAGCAAGCCAACGTCCCCATCATCAACTTCAGCGCCGGAACCGCGGCCTATATCGACGATGTCGCGGCTTGCGGCGGCGATGTCATCGGCGTGGACTGGCGCATGCCGTTGGATTGGTTCTGGACGCGCATCGGCGAGGAAAAAGCCATCCAGGGCAACCTTGATCCCATAGCCCTGATGGCCCCCTGGCCCGAACTGCGGGCGCGAATCGATGATGTGCTCAATCGGGCCAACGGTCGGCCAGGGCACATTTTCAATCTCGGGCACGGCATTCTCCCCACCACGCCTCGCGACCATGTGAAGCGGCTCGTGGATTATGTGCATGAGCAGACCAACCATCGCCAACCAACGGGCGACTCTGAATCCTAAACCGCCAACTCTGAACTGTGAACGGTGAACTGAAACCATGAACACCATTTCCACTTCCATCTCCCTTTTTGCCGAAGCAAAGACTTTGATGCCGGGCGGCGTAAGCTCGCCGGTGCGCGCGTTTCGCGCGGTGGGCGGTCAACCGTTGTTCATCGAGCGGGGGGAAGGCGCGTATCTGGTCGATGTGGACGGCAATCGTTACATCGATTATGTGCTTTCGTGGGGGCCGCTGGCCCTGGGCCACGCGCACCCCGCGGTGACCCAGGCCATTCAGGAGGCCGCGGCCAGGGGCGCGAGCTTCGGCGCGCCCAGCCCCCTGGAAATCGAGCTGGCCCGACTCATCCGCACGTTCATGCCCAACATCGAGATGGTGCGTTTCGTCAATTCGGGCACCGAGGCTGTGATGAGCGCGCTGCGCCTGGCGCGCGCGTTCACCGGTCGCCACAAGATCGTGAAATTCGTGGGCAATTACCACGGCCATGCCGACATGCTATTGGTGAAGGCCGGTTCGGGCGTGGCCACGCTGGGCCTGCCCGATTCGCCGGGCGTGCCGCCGGCCACGGTCGCAGACACGTTGCTCGCGCGCTTCAACGATCTCGATTCGGTGGCGCAGCTTTTCGATCAGCACCCACGTGACATCGCCGCGGTCATTGTCGAGCCGGTCGCGGGCAACATGGGCATGATCCCGCCCAAGCCCGATTTCTTGCCGGGTCTGCGCGAGATCACGGCCGCGCACGAAGCGTTGCTCATCTTCGACGAGGTCATGACCGGCTTTCGCGTGCATCCGGGCGGCGCGCAGGCGCTCTATGATGTGAAGCCCGATCTGACCACATTGGGCAAAGTCATCGGCGGCGGTCTGCCCGTGGGCGCGTATGGCGGTCGCCGCGAGATCATGGAAATGGTCGCGCCGGCCGGGCCGGTCTATCAGGCGGGCACGCTTTCGGGCAATCCCCTGGCCATGAGCGCGGGCATCGCCACCTTGAAACAGTTGCGATCTCCCGACGCCTGGGCTCACTACGAGCGGGTGGGGACGCGTTTGATATCCGGATTGGAAGAGGCCGCGCGGGCCGCGGGCGTGGACATCGTCGCGCAACGCCTGGGTAGCATGTTCGGCGTGTTCTTCGCGTCCGAGCCGGTCACCGATTGGGATTCGGCCGCGCGCGCGGATGGCCAACGTTTCGCGGTCTATTTCCAGGAAATGCTGGCGCAAGGGGTCTATCTGGCGCCGTCCCAGTTCGAGTCGGGCTTTCTCTCCACCGCGCACAACGAAGCGGAAATCGACGCCACCCTCGAGGCGGCTGCGCGCGCGTTCGCTTCGGCGGCCTAAAACAAAAGTTAGCAACCGGCCACGAAACCTGTGGCCGGTTGCATTATCAGGGACGATGCGCTTCCAAAACAGATTTCAGACCCCAAAGCGCGCCAGAATTCGCTCCACCGAGCCCACATAGCCCCCGCCAAAAAGACGCACATGAACCAAGAGGGGATACAGATTGTATAGATCGCGTCGCGCTTCCCAAAAACCCGGCGCAATGGGGCGTTGTTCTGCATAATGATGAAAAAACGCTTCATCGAAGGTGTGAAACAGGGTGATGAACGCCAGTTCGATCTCTGGATGAGCGTAGTAAATGGCCGGATCGAGAAAGCCGGTGATTCGGTCGCCTTGGGCCAGCACATTGGTCGTCCAAACATCGCCGTGGATGAGAGAGGGTTTGTCGGGCGGCTCTAACCATCGTTCCAAACGCCCGGCCAATTTCTCCACCCGAGCATAGATGCGGGCGGGCAAGCGCCCCGCGTTCAAAGCTTCACGCGCCATGAAAAGCAAGCGGTTTTCGCGGAAGAAATCGAGCCAGGAGGCGGTCCAGGGGTTGGGTTGATGCAGACCGCCGATAAGGGTGTCTTGCTCCAAACCAAACGCCGGCGCGGAGATGGCGTGCAATGCAGCCAACAGATCGGCCGCGTGTTGCTGTGCGGCCCGAGAAAAATGGCTGCTTCCCGGCAAAAACTCCATCACCAACAGCCGTGGAGAATCATGGATCACTTGCGGAACCGGGAGTTCGCTACGCTCGAGCAAATAACGTAGCATGAACGCTTCGCGCGCCAACACCGGCGTTTGGCTTTGGTCCACCTTCACCACAAAGGCCCGACCGTCTTGCATTTGCGCGCGATACACCTCGCCCACGCAACCGCCGCTCAAAGGCTCGATGCGAGCGGGCGGCTCGCCAAAAATCTCGGTGAGATCTTTCTTCAAAATAGATTGATGTTTCATGGATGGCCCTTCACATAGCGATGGGAGAGGTGATGATGGTCATGGGGGCATTCGGCATACTCCACCGCGTCGTTGTGGTCTCGATTTGGACTCTCAGGATGCGCGAAAATTCCAGGTGAGCAACTGCATCGCCTGCGCCATAATGCAATTGTACTGGATCGGACGCATCCTTCAAAAACGCGTTGGTCGAAACGGCGCTCCCTCATTCGGGGCTCTTCCAAAGGCCCGCTCCACCCGCCCTTGTTTGCTTCTCGACTCATGGATTGCGGCCAACATCGCCTTTCGCGAAAGCCATGATTAGGCCCTATTGGCTCATTCGTGCTAAACTTATGTGTTATTGTGTTCAAGTTGATATCCTTTCGACGAGCAACGCCCCACCCAAGACAGGGATCGCACGCCCTGGCAGGGACGCTCGCCGCGAGGACAAACCAGAAAACCTGACAACGGACCAAATCAACCAGCCGTGGACGCTATCACTCATCAACCTGACAGAATTCATCCCACTGCATTCATCGCCCCCACCGCCACCGTCATCGGCCACGTCACCATCGGCGCCGAAGCCAGCATCTGGTTCGGCGCTGTTTTGCGCGGCGACGCAGACGAGATCGAGGTGGGGCCAGGAACCAACATTCAGGACAATGTGGTCGTGCATGCAGACCCGGGCTATCCCACTCGCATCGGCGCCAACGTCACCATTGGCCACGCCGCGGTGGTGCATGGGTGCACCATCGACGACGGCGCGCTCATTGGCATGAACGCCACCGTGCTCAATGGCGCGCATATTGGCGCTGGCGCGATTGTGGCCGCGGGCGCGGTGGTTCCTCCGGGGGCCAGCATTCCCGCCGGCGCTCTGGCCATGGGCGCGCCCGCGCGCGTCGTGCGCGAGTTGGACGAAGCCGGCCGGGCCGAAGGCGCGCGCGGCGCGGCCACCTATCGCCGTCGCGCTCAACTCTATCGCGAATATTTTGAAACGCGTGAACACAACGAACTCACCGATTAGTCTCGGCTTGAAGCCAAGCCCACGCCAAAACCAGCTAAATTCAACCCCCATCTTTGATTTCAACTCTAACCCCAACCCAACCTCATGCTCCCTCCTACCACGACCACCATTCCCTGCCCACATTGCGGCGCGCAGTATCAAGCGCCCATTTTTCATGTCGTAGACGTGGGGGAAACCCCCGAGCTCAAACAAGTGGTCCTGGCCGGTCAGCTCAACGCCAGCCAGTGCCCTCATTGCAGACAGGTCAATTATGTGGCTGCGCCTTTGCTCTATCATGATCCCGAACATGAGTTTCTGGCCGTATTCATCCCACCGCAATTAAACCTCTCTGAAAATCAACGCCAGAAGCTCATCGGCGACCTGACCAAGGCGCTTATGGATTCGCTGCCTGCGGAAAAACGTCGCGGCTACATGCTGACCCCGCAGCAATTTCTCACCATGGACAGCCTTCTCGAAAAGCTTTTGGGCTTCGAGGGGGTCACGCCCGAAATGTTGGAGGCCAGCCGTAAAAAGGCGCAGTTAGTGGAGGAACTGGCCCGCATTCAAAACGACGGCATCGCTTTCAATGTCACGGTCAAGGAAAACGAAGCACTGCTCGACGAAGAGTTTTTCCGCATCCTGCGCAGTTTTCAGCTTTCGGCCCAGGCCGAAGCGCGGGAGGAGGCCGCCAAATCACTGGCCGAGTTGGAAGAGCGGCTCTTGCCCATCACCGAATTTGGGCGCAAGGTGCTCAAGCAGCGTCAGGCCGTGGAGCGCCTGGGCGAGCGCCCCACTCGTCGCTCTGTGCTCGAGGCCATTCTCAAAGCCGATATGGATGAAGCCGAGGCCATCGCCGTAGCCGCCCGTCCCTTGATGGATTACTCATTCTTCCTCGAGCTGGCCGAACGCATCGAGGCTTTGCCGCCTGACGAACGCGAAGCGCAAGAGGCCAAACGGGAGCGCATTCTCGAGGTGCTCAACATCTTGCAGGCGGCCGACCAACAGGTCTTGGCCGAAGCAAACCAGGTTTTGCAAACGCTTCTCGCGGCACCGGACATGGAAAAGGCCGTGCGCGAAATGCTGCCTTACATTGACCAAACCGTAATGACCGTGCTCCTGGCCAATATCGAAGAAGCTCAGCAACGAGGAGCCACGGCGGCGAGCGAGCGTTTGAAAGAACTGTGGCGCATCATTACCGAGACGATGGAGCAAGCGATCCCGCCTGAAATTCGCTTGCTCTACCTGCTCACCGAAGCTGAATATCCACAGGGGGTCAAGGCCGTGTTGCAGGAGCACAAAGAGGAGATCACGCCGGAATTTCTAGATTTCTTGCGAGAGAGCATCGAGGCCATTGAGAAACAAGCGGCCGATGACGAAAACCAGAAAGCCGTAGCCCGTCATCTGCGCAATGTGCTCACCCTGGCCCAACTGGGCGTGTGAGTCGCAGCGCGTAAGCCGCGTTGCTCATCACCCACTCTCGCCCTTTTCCAACCATCAAGAACACGACTCATGATGCGCATCGGCATGTTCAGCAACGCCTACAAGCCCATAATCAGCGGCGTTGTGCGCTCCATCAGCCTTTATCGCAAAGGGCTGGAGGAGGCTGGACATTTTGTGGCTTTGTTCGCGCCCGAAGGTCGCGGGTACGAAGATGACGAGCCGTTCATCTTTCGTTACCCAGCCGTGCCGCTGCGCATGGATTACACCTTTCCCGTGGTGATGGCGCCCCAAATCACATGGCTGGTGCCGCGACTCAAACTACAGGTGCTCCACGCGCATCATCCTTTTATTCTTGGCAAAGAGGCCGTCAATTTTAGTCAGGCGTTGGGCATTCCACTTGTTTTCACCTTTCACACCCTTTATCACGAATACACCCATTATGTGGGGTTCGAAACCGACATCGCCAAACGCTTGACCAAGCGTTTGGTGGGGGACTACGCCAACCAGGCGCATCGCATCATCGCGCCTTCGGCTCGAGTGCTGGAGCTTTTGCCCGAATATCGCATCGAACGGCCTGTAGACATCTTGCCCACGCCGGTGGATTTGTCGGTCTTTCCCCCGCGTCAGCATCCGCCTTTGATCAACGATAAGCGCAAACAACTGGTTTATGTGGGCCGGGTGGCCAAAGAGAAAAATCTCGATTTCCTTTTGCGCGCGTTCGCCCGCGCCGCGGCCGAAGACCCGGCTCTCCATTTGAAGGTGGTGGGCGGCGGTCCCGAATTGGGCGCGCTGGGAAAATATGCCGAGAGCCTTGGCGTCGCCGCGCGCGTAAACTTTTTGGGGCCTGTGCCTTTCGATCAGGTGCCGAGAGAATTGCTCACCAGCGACATTTTCGTCTTCGCCTCGACCACCGAAACGCAGGGGCTGGTGGTGCTTGAAGCCATGGCCGCGGGCCTGCCCCTGGTGTTGGTGAACAGCGTGGCGTTGCTCGAAAGCGCGCGGCCCGGGGTCGATTGTCTGGTTTCGGTGGAAGACGAGATCGAATTTGCTGAGAACATCTTGCTTTTGGTGCGCAATCCGGGTCGAGCCAGGGCCATGGGACGGGCTGCGCGGGCCAACGCGGAGCGTTTTAGCGTGCCAGTGCTTACGCAACGGCTGCTTGGCATCTATCAAGAAACCATTGACGACTACCATCGCGCCTCGCACGCGCCATGAAAGCTGAAATCGTCACCACCGGCACCGAAATCCTTCTCGGCGAAATTGTAGACACCAACGCCGCTTACATTGCCCGCGCATTGAGAGATGCGGGCGTCAACCTCTATTACAAGACCACCGTGGGCGACAATCGTCAACGTCTGGCGCAAGTCTTGCGCTTGGGCATGAGTCGTTCAGACGTTATTTTGGTCACTGGCGGTCTCGGCCCCACCGTGGACGACATCACCCGCGAAGCCGTAGCCGAAGCGACAGGACGGCCCTTAAAGCCCCGGCCCGAATTGGAAGCGCAACTCAGGGCCATGTATGCCGCCTGGGGCCGGACTCCGACCGAAAACAACTTACGCCAAACCTATTTGCCTGAAGGCGCGATAGCGCTCTCCAACCCCATTGGCACCGCTCCTGGCTTCATTGTCGAGACAGAGCGCACCGCCATTATCTGCATGCCGGGCGTGCCGCGCGAAATGAAACGCATGTTGGCGGACCATGTTTTGCCCTATTTGCAGGCCAAAATGGGCGGCGAGAAAACCGTTATCCTAGCGCGCACTGTGCACACCGCGGGATTGGGTGAAAGCGACATCGACGAGCGTATTGGCCATCTGATGCGCGCGGCCAACCCTACAGTGGGTCTCGCCGCGCACTTGGGTCGGGTCGATGTGCGCATCACGGCGCGGGCCGCGACTCGCGAAGGGGCCCTGGCCCTCATCGCGCCGGTCGAAAACGAAATCAAGGAGCGATTGGCGCCATGGGTGTATGGGGTGGATCACGAGACATTGGGCAGCGTCATTGCGGCCCAGCTGCGCAAGCGCGAGGCCAAGTTGACTCTGGTGGAGACCAACAGCCAGGGGCGCGCGGCCAGCTATTTTGGCCAGGCCGAGCAAGATGTGCTGGCCGAAACATTTCACACCCTGGATTATGCCAAACTGGAGCAGCGATATGGCGCGCCAGGCCCCCTGGGCCCGGATGAAATCTCGGCTCGTCGCGTGGCGTTAGCCGCCAGCGAACGCACGGCAGCGGATTATGTGTTGGCCCTGCTGGGCACGGCCCAGCCCAACCAGGGTTTCTGGTCGTCAGAACGAGGCCACACCTGGATGGCCATCCTCACGCCCCATAATTTCATTCTCAAACGTCTTCCAATTGGCGGCGTTGATGAGTTCACCGCCAATTGGCTGGCTGTTCGCAGTCTGATGCGACTTTACAAGACCATCAAAAGCCCGCAGCCGACAACTCAGGACTGAACATGCTCCTTTTCATCTTTTTAGACGGCGTCGGCCTTGGCCCCAATCATCCCTCCAATCCCTTTGCCAAGACGCGATATCCTGCGCTCGAGCGCCTCTGCGGCGGCCCGCTAACGGCCGAGCATGAAATCGACCGCGCGGACCACCTCTTTCGCGGCATCGACGCTTGTCTCGGCGTAGAGGGCTTGCCCCAAAGCGCCACTGGCCAAACCACGCTCTTTACAGGCGTCAATGGGCCTCAACTCGAGGGCATGCACATTAGCGCTTTTCCAACTCGGGCGTTACGTGATACCATTGCCAAGCATAGTTTTCTTAAAAAGGCGAAAGAAAGCGGTTTCCGCGTGACATTCGCCAATGCCTACAGCCCCTATTATTGGACGCGCGCGAATCGACGCAATCGTCATTCGGCCACAACATGGGCCAACATGGCCGCGGGGCTGCGATTTCGCGATTTCGATGACCTCGCTCGCGGCCGCGCTGTTTATTGGGACATCACCCATGAATTGGCTCGCGCATCCTATGCGCCCGAATTGCCTTACGTCGCACCCGAAAGGGCGGGTCAGCGGCTGGCGCGGCTCGCCGCGCGTCATGATCTCACGCTTTGGGAAACCTTCCTTCCCGATCTATGCGGTCATCGTCGCATCGCCTGGTCGCCGGTCGAAACCCTGCAACGCATCGACGCCATGCTCGGCGGCCTTTTGGAAACGCTGCCACCCCAGGCGACATTGCTTATCACCTCCGATCACGGCAATCTGGAAGACCCCAGCACGAAAGGACACACCTACAATCCCGCGCCGCTCATCGTTTGGGGGCCTGGCGCGCGTCACTTTCGTCAGGTGAACGACCTCACCGGCATCGCACCCGCCATTCTCGAATGCTTGCGACACGGACGACCATCGGCCGATAGCGATGAAAATGGCCTACGTCGATCAACATAAGACCATAAACCAAACGACCACTGTCTTATCGTCCCGAGACCTCCTCGTCTGAGCTTCGGGCTCCGGACATTGGACGTCATTTTCCAACCAGAAAGGTGCTCCGCCAATGCGCCGCTCGATAATTTATCTTTTCCCCCTTCTCCTGCTGTTGGCTGCGTGCAACGCGGCGCCTGGCGGGATGCTACTCATCCCGCAACCCTCGGTCACGCCAGCCAGCGCGCCTGTGCCCATCCCGGGAGCAACATCCAATTCACCGGCGGCGGACGCCTCGGCCGGGACCGAGGATGGCCAGATAGAACAAGCATACCCCAACCCCACGCCCCCGCGCACTCCTGTGCGCATCAAGGTTCCTCCAAACCCGCCTCCGCCCCCGGCGGCCATAGACGAAACCACAGCCACGCCGCCGTCGCAGCCGCCCACCCCAACCGCGGCCGAGCCGCCCGCGGTCGCGACCGTCGCCCTGATCGAACCCTCGCCCACGGCCAATCCCGCCACAGTGGCTGTGGTCGAACCCACCCCCACAGCAGAAGACCGTCCTTTAGGCATCGACCACACCCTCAATATATTGGTGCTCGGCTCAGACGAACGCGTCGAAGGGCAACCCTGGCGTTCGGATGTGATCATGGTCGTAGCCGTAGACTTCGCGCGCAAAGAGGTGGGAGTGATCTCGTTCCCTCGCGACCTGTGGGTGAAAATCCCCACAGTGGGAGAGAATCGCATCAACACCGCCACCTTCTTTGGCGAGCTCTATGACTACAAAAGCGGCGGCGTGGGTTTGCTCGAAGAAACGCTGGCGCAAAACTTCGGCATTCGCATCGACAATTACGTCAAGATCGATTTCAAAAGCTTCCAAGATGTGATCGATGCATTGGGCGGCATTGATGTCAAAGTGGATTGCCCCATTAGCGGCCGTTTTCCGCGCGAGCCTGGCAGCAAGGAACTGGTGTGGCAAACCTTGGAGCCGGGCGAGTATCACATGGATGGCCTTTTCGCGCTACGATATGTGCGCGAACGCAAATCCACCAGCGACGTAGACCGAGCGCGACGTCAGCAACGCGTGCTCATTGCCGTGCGCAATCGCGCTCGAGAGATCAATGTCATCACTCGCCTTCCCGCGCTCTACGATGCGCTCAGAGGCGCTATCGAAACCGATTTGGGTTTCACCGACATCATCACGCTGGCGCGCTTGGGGCTTCAGGTCGATCCGGACAAGGCGCACGGCTTCGTCATTGGTTTCAAGGAGACCGATAGTTGGACCACGCCTCAAGGCGCGGCCGTGTTGCTGCCTCGCATGGACGCGATACAAAACGGCATCCTTCATATCTGGGATAAACCCACCATTCTCAAATCGCCGCAAAAGCCGCGCAATTGCCGTTGAGTCAATCCTTGGAGATCATAAGGCATTACATATGAAATTCCACCGCTCATTCGTCGTTCTTCTTTTTGCGCTCTGGTTTACGGCCTGCGCGGCGCCGGTCGCCACGCCAACGCCTGATGCAGCGGCCGCGGCGCCCACGAGCGCGGCCACGCGCTCGCCATCGGCCACGCCCACAGAGCGGCCCTCTCCCACGGCCACGCCAACGCCCGCACCCACTTCCACACCCACATCCACGCTTGCATCGACCAAAACGCCCGCGATATCGTCCACCGCCACCTCCACCGCCACCCCAACGCTCACGACCACCCCCACCAACACGCCCCACCCCACGGCCACGTCTATTCCCACCGAAGAAACGGCCCCATCCGAAAGCCTCACCAACACCATCGATGCAGGCGCGGCCACCGACAATCCCCCCGGCTGCACCCCCTATGTCGATTGCATTCCCACCCCCGCCCCCCCTTCCCAGACGCTGGCCAACACCCAGAACATCCTCTTGTTAGGCAGTGATCTGCGTCCGGGGCGCGGCGATTGGCGCACCGACACCATGCTCCTGGTGGTGGTGGATAGGGAAAACAATCGCGTGGGCATCATCTCTTTCCCTCGCGACTATTGGGCCTATGTGCCCGAAGTCGGTTATCGTCGCATCAATCAACTCGACTTTATCGGCGATTATTTTGGCGCGGAAGGAGGGGGATTTGGCCTTTTGCAAAGAACGTTCGCCTATAATTTTGGCATCCGCCTGGATAAATACGCGCGATTGCACCGCCAGGGCTTTGTAGAGATTATCGACGCATTAGGGGGCGTGGATGTGACCCTGCCCTGCGAATTCTGGGATTACGCGCCCCTGCCTGATGGCGCTGGCATTGGCGATATTTTGCATTTGCCCGCGGGGCCTAATCATCTCGATGGCGAGACCTCGTTGAAGTTCGTCACTTATCGTTACGGCTCATCCGATTATTCTCGCGCCCGACGTCAGCAGATATTCCTATCCGCCGCGCGCGAGCAATTTGTCCGTGCGGGAGTTCTCAGCCAGATTCCCAAACTGTGGGGCATTTTCAAAGATTATTTTAGCACCAATCTA
Source organism: Chloroflexota bacterium (assembly GCA_013151415.1). GTDB lineage: Bacteria > Chloroflexota > Anaerolineae > J102 > J102 > JAADII01. The sequence continues at coordinate 41,401 of JAADII010000116.1, read as the reverse complement.
AGCCTGATGGACCTGGTGGGGCTGGCGCAGATGGCCAGCGGCATCAATATGCAAGACGTGCATGCGCTGGTGCTTGACTCGCAATACACCAAGCGGCTTTACTTGCCCAGCGGGGCTTATCTGGTCACGTCTGATGGCGATAAGGTGCATCGGGCCATCGAAAGCCTGTTCGAGGCCCCGCCCATTCCCCGCCCTGCGCAAGAGCCTCAGCAAGAATGCCCGCCTCCGCCTTCATGGGCCAATGTCACGCCGGGGCCGTAAAGGGCTTTGGAAAAACCCCTGTTCTTGCGTTATACTTCACAGACAATGAAAATCTCAAGATTCGCTCAGGCGCAAGTCTATATGACGAGCGCCAAGCAAACCTGTTGACAACGCCCTATTGATCCATGTTCATCGCCTAATTCGGAGTAAACAGGAGTGATCCAACGACAAACTCAAGACCCCGCTTACTGGCGGGAAGAATACGAAATCGATGATTCGGACCACGAATTCTTATATGAATTATTGGCCGAAGCGGATGAACCGCAGCGTCTCGAAAGTCTGGCCATTGCGCTGATTCAGCGCCGTCAAGAACTCGAGGAAAGCCGGATCCGCAAAGAGCTGACGCGCGGCCTGCTTTATGATCCAAAAGAAGCCTATAAGGTGGGCGATCGGGTGGTCTTTCCTCATTTCAACTTCCGTCTGGCCGAAGTTGTAGACATGCGCGCGGGCGATAATCCTGAATATGGGCCCTTCGATGTGATTACAGTGCGCTTTGAAAACGCGAGCGAAAAGCGCATGTTTGCCGCCAATCTGGCCGCGCCGCATGCGCTTAATCGCGAAAGCGACGAAGTGATTTTCGATGCGCAAGATCTGCTCACGCCGCCCGAGATTCTGGCTCAGGTGAAAGACGCTTTGCTCCCGCGGCTAGAGGCCCATTTGCGCGAACATCCCGATATTTTCGTGAGTGCGGGCGCGCTATGGCTGACCACCGACCAAATGGTGGAAGTGAATCTTGGCCACCTCAACATCGCCGAAGCCGCCATCGATGTCAATGCGGCGCCAATGAGCACAGACGCGTTATTGGAAACGGTGGAACTCGACCTCGACATTCCCGAATCGGTGCGAATTTTTTCCTTGGAAACCGCGCTTTATCAAGATGAACGGTTCGCTCAAGTGGGCGAGCAGGGAAAGATGCTTTGGTTCTTGCGTCGCATGATGCCGCCCGAAGCTGTGGAAACACCGCCCATCTTGCAATATGAGCCGGTCGAATATGACCGCGCCGCTTTGAGTGTGGAATTGCTCCAGGCGGAATGGGAGCTGAACGACGAGTGGACGGAGGGCGGCCTTGCCGAAGAGGCGCCCCCGGCCATGAACTCGGCCGTGGTGCATCTCATCTATCCGCATTTGGTTTCGGGAACCCTGCCCTTGCCGCCCAACCTGCGCGCATTTTTCCCCAAAGGCGATGGTTTCGCCACGGCCGTGACCTTTATCGATGGCCGATGGGGCAATCGTTTTCCCGGTTGGGTGGTTCATGAAGGGCGTTACGTGGCCGGGCTGCGCGAGTGGTACAAACAACACAAGCTGGCCGTGGGCGTTCGCATTTCGGTGGAGCGCGGTGAAGCGCCGGGCGAAGTGGTGGTGGACTTCAAGCCGCACCGCCCGCGGCGAGAATGGGTGCGCACCGCTTATGTCACCGAAGGACGCCTCACCTTTGAAATGTTGCGCTACCAGTTCTCCTTTGTGTTCGACGATCACCTCGTTTTGCAAGTGGCGGATGATGAAGCCATGGCCGAATATGCTCAGATGCTCAGAGACAAGGGCGTCAGCGTTGAAGAGCTGGTGCGCCAGATCGCGCCCGAACTCATCAAACTGAGCCCTCAGGGCGTGGTTCATGTCAAGACATTATATAGCGCCATCAATGTCGTGCGCCGATGTCCGCCGGGGCCTATTTTCGCGACCCTGGCCCAACTTCCCGGCGCTGTCGATACGGGCAGCGGCTACTGGAGCATTTAAGGAAAAAACATATGGCCTGGAAACGACCGACTATTGATACGCCCTTTCATATCGACTGGGAGTGGTGGTCGAGCCACGACCGCAATTATCGTCTTTATCTTTACGAACAACTGTGCGAAGAATGTCGAGAACGGTTTGATCCTGCATTGGATTCGCAGGAAGTGGACTGGATCGATCCCGAAACGGCGGAGGTGACGCGAGCGGACGCGTTGGAAATGTGTTTGCGCACCCGTTGCGCAAACGACCCCGGATACATCCATGAATCGTTGCCCATTGCTGCGGCCGTCTTTCGCGTATTTCTGATCAATGGCAATCGTCCGCTCAGCCCCCGCGAGATTCATGAATATTTGCCCTGGCGCGATCCAAACACCATCTTACGCGTCATCGGCGGCCGGCGCACCCACTACGGCATCCGCGCAGCGCAATAGAAAGGGGGTGTTTGGCGCTTGATAAAACGCGTCTAGCCGTTAGACGACCAGACCAGGGCGCGTGGGTTTGAAAAATGCCGCCCCAATGCTCGCTTTTCTTGGGTCTTGCCATCTAGCCCATGGAGCGGGCGAGCCGTTCGCGCAGCGAAAGAGGCCGAGTGGGCTGGCTTGGCCACAGCCACAACAAAAACTCGCGGTTTCCTTTCGGGCCTAACAGCGGAGAGGGGATCAGGTCTTGAGGCGAAAACCCTTCCTCGGCCGTCCACGAGAGCATATCTTTGAGCACGCGGCGATGAACAGCCGGATCGCGCACAACGCCCCCTTTGCCCACCTGTTCGCGTCCGGCCTCGAACTGAGGTTTGATCAGGGCCACAATCATGCCTTGCGGTCGCAGCAAACGCCGAGCCGCGGGCAAAAGCAATTTGAGCGAAATAAAGGACGCGTCAATGGTCACCAAATCGATGGGATCGGGCAGGGCCACTAAATGGCGCGCGTTGGTTCGCTCCATCACCACCACGCGCGGGTCTTGTCGCAAACGCCAATGCAATTGTCCGTAGCCCACATCGATGGCATACACTCGCGCCGCGCCGCGCTGAAGAAGCGCATCGGTGAAACCTCCTGTGGAAGCGCCAATATCTGCGCAAACCCAGCCTTTGGGCTCGATGGCGAATGCATCCAGGGCGGCGGCCAACTTTTCGCCCCCGCGACTCACATATTGGGGCCTGGCGCGCAACCGCACCTCAGCATCGTCGCTCACGCGGGAGCCCGGCTTGGTGAGAGGGCGATCATGCACCAACACATTGCCGCTCATGATCAGTCGTTGCGCTTGTTCGCGGCTTTCGCACAGGCCGCGCGCCACAAGCAATTGGTCGAGCCGGATTTTTGCCATCGAAATAACTTGACCTCTTGGCGGAGTCGGGATTAAGATACGGCGCTATGATGCGTCCAAAGTCCGCAATCCAAAACTCCAGGTTGGTTGCCGGGTCATTGCACGCCTGGTTGGCGCAAACCGCTTTCATCTCTCTGATGACGCGCAATCGCTTATGACAACCGCACCATCATCCCAGGGAGAGATTCAAACAGACGCCGTACAGACGAAGTCTAGCCTCGGCTTCACTCTGCGCGAGCTTTGGCGGGCTATGCGACCGCGTCAGTGGAGCAAAAACCTGATTGTGTTTGCGGCCTTGGTGTTCGATGTCAAGTTCATGCAGCCGCAACCCTTGATGCGCACCGTCGGGGCCTTTGTGATCTTTTGCCTGGTGTCGAGTTCGGTTTATTTGCTCAACGATCTGGTGGACATTGAAAAAGATCGGGCGCATCCCACAAAGCGAAATCGACCTCTGGCCTCGGGCGCGTTATCGCCCTGGGTGGCCATAGCCGCCATGATTGGGCTGTTGCTCATGGCCTTATCGGCGGCGTTCGCGCTGGATTGGACTTTGGCCGCGGTCACGCTGCTCTACTTCTTGACCAACGTCGCATATTCATTTTACCTCAAACATGTTGTCATTGTCGATGCCATGATCGTGGCGATGGGTTTTGTTTTGCGCGTGCTCGCAGGCGCGATCGTGGTTCAGGTCGAGCGATTTTCACCCTGGCTCTATGTGTGCGTCACCTTCATCGCCTTGGTTATCGCCTTGGGAAAGCGTCGCGCCGAGATCACCTCGCTGGACAAAGAGGCCGGCAACCATCGCGCCATCCTCGACGAATACACGGTGCCTTTGCTGGATCAACTCATCGGCATTATGACCGCAGCCACCATCGTGGCCTATTCTCTTTACACCTTTTCGGCCGAAAACTTGCCGAAAAACGATTTGATGATGCTGACCATCCCCTTTGTGGTCTATTTTCTCTTTCGCTATATTTACCTTGTTCGCGTCAAAGAGCTTGGCGGCTCGCCAGACGAACTCCTTTTCAAGGACAAGCATCTTTTCTTCACTGCCATCGCCTGGGGACTCTCTTCGGTCGCCATCCTCTATTTCACTCATTTCTAAACCACATCCACATTAGTCATGAGCGCCTCCAAGACCTATCTCATCTTCCTTGGCCCGCCCGGTTCGGGCAAGGGCACCCAATCGCGAATGTTGCAGGATAAACTGGGCATTCCGCAAATTTCCACCGGTGATCTCTTCCGCTACAACCTCAAGAACAAAACCGAGCTTGGCCTCCTGGCCAAACGCTATATGGATGCGGGCGAGCTCGTGCCCGATGAAGTCACCATCCGCATGGTGGAAGAGCGCCTCAGCCGTTCCGATTGCGCTCACGGCGCGATCTTCGATGGATTCCCTCGCAATCTTCATCAGGCCGTCGCGCTAGACGAGATGCTTCAAGACGAAGGCGGCGTAAGCCTGGCGCCTTTGCTGCTGGTCGACGACAGCGAAGTGATTCGTCGCCTTTCAGGCCGTCGCGTCTGCCGCTCGTGCGGCGCGGTTTACCATGTCGAATTCAAACCGCCCAAAATTGACGGCGTGTGCGATATCGACGGCGGTGAACTTTATCAGCGCGACGACGACAAGCCAGAAACCATCAAACACCGACTTTATGTATACTATCGTCAGACCTCGCCTCTGGTGGGCTACTACTTCGCCAAGGGACTCCTGGCCGAAATCAACGGCAATCGTCCTCCCGACGAAGTGCAACAGGCGCTGATTCAAACCTTGGCCGAGCGCCACCTTCTTTCCGAGACAGCGACATGACAGAGCCCACGCGCCTCCCCAATCCCACCCAATCGTCCTCTTTCTCGACCGAAACCGCCATGCCGGAGGAAGACCGCGTCTCGCCAACCGCGGAACCCCGGGCACAGGACGCAGCCAAAGATGAGCAGGAAGACGCCGGGGAGGTCGCGACAGAACATGCGACCCTGGCTGTTGGGCCGCATGAAGAAACCTTCGACGCCTATCGCGCGTTGGTGCGGTTGCTCATTGGCGCGGGCGTCGAGGGCGCCGAATTGCTCTTGCGCTTGTTGCAAGAAGCGGACGCGGCCGCGCGCGAAGCCGTCATCGCCCCGGCGGCCCCCAAATCTGAAAATACAGCGACAGACCGATTTCGACGCGGGCTTGTTGGCCTCATGATCGAGGCTTCTGAAATCCCGCGACAGGGCTTTCGTCTTGGATGGCGCTTGGCCAACGCGGCCGCGCAAATGGGTCTTTCAGCCACATCGCCCATGACCAACAGCCGGTTGGCCCAGCCCATCCGCCGCCGAGTGGAAGAGGCCGCCATCCGCGGCCAGGCGCAGGTCGAGCGCTGGATCGAGTTGGGCGGTCAGGAAGAGGAGCGCAGTCGCGCGCTGACGCGCGCGATAACCGAAGACGCCATCGCGGAAATCGTTCAAGCGCTGGCCCAAGACCCCTCCATTCGCATGCTGGTGCAGGTTCAGGGCGACACTTACATCGAATATCTGCAACAAGAAAACCCCGACGCGGTGCAATCGCTCGTACAAGGCCAAAGCCTGAGCATGGCCGGACAACTCGTCGAGGAAGTGAGGGAGCGCACCGTCACCGGCGACTCTCTTATCGAAACTCTGGCGCGCGCCCTGCTTCGACGCCCGCCACGCGAGGAGCTTCCGCCCTCGCCCCCCAAAGTAAAAGCCCTATCCGACACGATCCGCGTCCGTCGTCAGAAGCAGACGCTCGAGAACCACGATGAGGCGCCATGATGGAAGAGCGAACGTATCAGGGCGAATATGCCGGCTGCATGAGTCGGCTTATCGCCTTTCTCATCGATACGGCCCTGATAGCCATTGTGGTGGGCGTGTCGGCCTGGATGTTCAATCTCCTCTTTCAGGGCATGGGCGTCGATCCCGACAACTGCGCGGTCAGTGGCTCGGGCGCGGCGGTTCGATTCTGGATGTGCCATGTGGGGCGGTGGGCCAAGCTCATCATCCTGGCGCTCATTCCCGTTCTTTATTATGGCGTGAGCTGGACTCTGGCTGGCCAGAGCATTGGCAAGGGTCTTGTAGGCGTGCGCATCGTTCAGACCGATGGCCGGCCCCTTTCCTTTTTGCGCAGCGTTTGGCGATACGTGGCCTATGCGTTCAGCTTCGCGCCCCTGGGTCTGGGCTTTCTGTGGATCGCCATTGACGACCGACGCCAGGGTTTCCACGACAAATTGGCCCGGACTTATGTGATATACGCCTGGCCAGCCGTTCAGAATGAACGCCTTCTTCGCCGTCTGCAGCGACGATTGAAAAGGCGAAGTGGATGATCAACAAGCCGGGAAATCTTCGCCGCGCCCGCCCTTAGAGTTTTGATCATCCAGTTTTGATCACGAATCAACCCCAACACCAAAGGAGTGCGCCCGATGGAGAATCATGACATACAACCCAATGATGGAGCCGAAGAGCAGCCTGCCATCACCCAACCCGACGAGACGGCCAGGACATCTGAAAGCGGCGTCGAAACGGAAACGGACGCGGCCGAAACGCAGACCCAAGCCGAAGCCATTGCATCGGAGAGCGAAAGCGAAACCGCGCCAATAGAGACCGACACCAAGGACGTCAACAAGCAAAAGCGCACTGTCACCATCCTGATTGGTTTGTTGGTCATTGCAGTGGCCAGCTTGTGTGCGGTCAGCGCGTTCGTTGTTGGCTCCGGCTTCGTTGGCGGCCGCGAGCAACCCACCCCACCACCGCCCACCGCAACGCCTGTGGCCACCCCTGAGCCGGGCCGGCCGCCCAAGGCCGTTATCGACGCGGCCACGCGCGGGGAGGTGGGCAAAGCGATGACATTCGATGGCAGCCCCTCCGCAGGAGCGACCGCGCTGGTTCGTTTCGATTGGGACTTTGGCGACGGGGCAGGAGGGCAAGGAGCGACTGTGACGCATGTCTATGACTTGCCCGGCGCTTACATCGTCACCCTCACCGTCACCGACGAGAAAGGGCTCAGCGACTCCACCAGCGTGCAAGTGCGCATCGAAGAGCAAGCCGAGCCTCCCAAAGCGGTCATCCAAGGGCCGGCTTTGGCCAAAGCCGGCGAAGCGGTTCGATTCGACGGCTCCGCGTCTACAGGCGGGCGACCCATTGTCAACTACGCATGGAACTTTGGCGATGGCGCCCAAGGCGTCGGCGCAGTGGTCGAACACACATACGCCGAGGCCGGCGCGTATCAAGTGACATTGATAGTCACCGATAACGCTGGGGAGACAAGCGAGGCCGTGGTGGAGATCACCATCGAACCGGCAGAAGAAACGCCGCCCACAGCCATAATTCAGGGGCCTGCGCAAGCCGTTATGGGCGAGAAAGTCACTTTCGACGCCACCGGCTCGCAAGCCGGCAGCAGTCCCATCGTCAACTACGCCTGGGATCTGGGCAATGGCGAAACGCCATCCGGCCCGAGAGAAAGCAAGGTGACCACCACATATGAAGAACCCGGAACCTACGAGGTAATGCTCACGGTCATCGATGAAAACGGTCTCAGCCATGCCGTCAGCCTTTCCATCGAGATCAATGCATCGCTAGAAGGCGTTTTGTGGCAGCTAGAAGCCGCTTTAGAGCAAGCGCCCATTACAGCGGAATTCGAGCGCGGGAAGCTCTCCGGTTCGACCGGCTGTAACCAATACACCGCCTCTTACGAGATCACCGGCAGCGCAACGCACGGAGCTATCGCCTTTAGCGATATCACCGCATCGCGTCGCGTCTGTGAAGAGATCATCATGGCTCAAGAGACGCAATACTTGCTCAACCTGGCCCAGGTGACCGACTTTGTCATCGAGGGAGACGAACTTACGCTCCGCTATCCTGGCGGCGCGCTCATCTTTACGCTGGCCCAACCCGAATAGTCTCAACAGGCGACGACATCGATGGGACGATGGCGGTCATCAGGCCATTGTCCCATCGGCCTTATCGTCTGATTGTCGATATTTTTTACATGACGCGATTGATCGACAGACGAATTTGGATTATCGCGCTATGGGCCGGGCTGTTGGCGGGATGTCGGTCGGCCGCCATCGCGCCCACCGCGGCGCGCGTTGGGAGCGAGCCGTTTGTCGCGGCGGTTTCCGCCACAAACACGCCCACCCTAACGCCCACGCTCACAGCCACCCCCACACCCCCCCCGCCCACGCGCACGCCGACCTCATCGCCCACGGTTACACTCACGCCTACGCTCACACCCACCGCCACGCCCACCCGACCTCTCGCGCCCACGCCTGGTCCCACAGTTCCGCCCGACGCGGCGTTGGAATTTATTCGCGTATACGAAAATCAAACTCTATCCGGCATTGCCGCGCGTTATCGCGTGAGCGTGGCCGATATCATCAAATACAGCGAGCTCGACAACCCCAACATGCTCGCCATCGGACAAATGCTGGTGATTCCGCACCACACCCGCCGTCTGACGCCAGCGGATATCCTGATTCCCGACAGCGAATTCGTCTACGGCCCGGCCTACAACGATTTTGATATAGAAGCGTTTGTGCAGGGGCAGGGGGGCTATCTCGCCACATATCGCCGGCGCATGCCCGGGGGGCGAGAGATGAGCGGAGCCGAGATATTGAACCGCATCGCCGATCATTATAGTGTAGGCCCGCGCGTTCTGTTGGCCCTATTGGAGGCGCGCGGCGGCTGGGTGACCAATCCAGAGCCGTCGTCGCGAGCGATTGACTATCCATTAGGTCATTTTGGCGGGGCGTCTGGCTTATGGTCTCAATTGGAATGGGCCGCGGAGGAACTGAACCGCGGTTATTATGGTTGGCAAGACCGGGGTGAAACCGCCATTCGCTTTTACAACGGGGTGGTTGCACGCGCCGCGCCGGGCCTGAACCCGGCCACAGTGGCCATACAGCGGGCGTTGGCCCGCGACAGCAAATGGGCCGACTTCGAAGCCGAAATACAAGCCTTTTCAGACGCATATCAACGGCTGTTCGGCGATCCCATGGCATTGGATGCAGGCCCGCCCCTCCCAGCCGGCCTAACCCAACCCGACCTGCTATTGCCCTGGGCCAAAGGCGAGACATGGTTTCTCACCGGAGGCCCTCATGGCGCTTGGGGATCTGGTAGTGCTTGGGCGGCCCTGGACCTGGTGCCCGAAGATGTGACGCCCGGAACCTGCATTCCCGCGCAAACCTGGGCTCGCGCGGCGGCGGAGGGCGTGGTCGCGCGCAGTGAAGAGGGCCAGGTTTTGCTCGATCTCGATGGCGACGGCAACCCACATACAGGGTGGGTCCTTCAGTATCTGCATATCACCGACCGTCCACAACAGGGCGTTGTCTTGAAGGCCGGTGACAAAGTGGGACGGCCCGCGTGTGAAGGCGGCATGGCCGACAGCTCGCATGTGCACTTCGCGCGCATGTATAACGGCATGTGGGTGGCGGCCGCAGGCCCCGCACCCTTCGACATGGAGGGCTGGCGAGCGTTCGGTCGTTTTGAATATCAGGGCGGTTTGAAAGGGCCAAACGGTCGCGCGGCCAAAGCGTGCGATTGCCGAGACGCGAACATCAACGCCATCACTCGTTGAGCCTTTTCTTTCATGGCTTCTGGCGCGGCAAAACAAAAGACCTTGAATCGAGAAAACCGCGAGGCCGAGTAGGCGAGAACGCCGCGGTTCTGATTCAATCACCCCCTACGCGACATATTTTGTGTCCCAACGAAGCGTCAGTTATAATGATTCTGTTTCACTAAACAAAGTCATATTGAAAACCTGCGTTTCATTGGCTCTGAGCCTCTTCTCAATGATTCCGGGACAAGAATTCGGCAAAAAGCTCGATTTCTTTGGACGCCAGCCCCATTGGGGGGAACGCGCCTTGTCCTATTCATTCCATCATCTATTCGCGCATTCGCGCGAAGACGATTGATTTTCAAGATGACTTCGGTTTAGCCTTGTCTCAATCGCCATACTCTCATCATAAAGGAGGACCCTTATGGCCACCGACACCATGGCTCCCGACGGCGGCATGATCCCCTGGTGGGTTGTGCTCCTCGAAGGCATCGCCGCCATCATCATCGGCGTGTTGCTGCTCACTTCGCCCGGCGTCACCATGTTTGCTTTGGTGACATTCCTCGGCGTCTATTGGCTCATTACCGGCATTTTCGCCATCGTGAGCATTTTCATCGACAATACGTCTTGGGGCTGGAAACTATTTTCCGGCGTCATCGGCATCATGGCCGGCTTGCTCATTCTCCAACATCCCCTGATTAGCACGATCATCGTGCCGGCCACCGGGGTTTGGGTGATGGGCATCTTTGGCGTGGTCATTGGCGTGATCAATTTGATCCAGGCCTTCCAGGGCGGAGGCTGGGGCATTGGCGTCTTGGGCGTGTTAAGCATTCTCTTCGGCGCTGTGCTGATGGCCAATCCCCTCATCGGCGCGGCCGCGCTGCCCTTCGTGTTGGGCTCCTTCGGCCTCGTCTTTGGCATCTTTGCCTTGGTCGCCGCGTTCAAGCTTAAGCCGTAATCCAACATCTTTTTCCTTCACGCATATTGAAAGAACGACTCCGTTGTAAGGAGTCGTTCTTTTTTCTCGCCATTGGATCGAAATGCCAAACCGCGCCGTTTTGCTCATAATGCGAAACGAATATGAACGATTTCGCCATCTTGCACCACATATTCCTTGCCCTCCAGCCGCAACAGCCCGCGACGGCGCGCTTCGGCTAACGATCCGGCCGCCACCAGTTCGTCAAAGGCGATAACCTCGGCGCGAATAAACCCGCGAGCAAGATCACTATGCACAGCGGCGGCCGCATCCAAGGCGGTCGCACCCTTGCGGATCGTCCAGGATCTCACCTCCTCTTCACTTACCGTGAAAAAAGAAATAACATCCATCAACTCGTAACTGGCGCGAATAACGCGGTTGAACCCTGGCTCTTCGATGCCAAATTCGGCCAGAAACTCCGCTGCTTCATCCGGCTCCATTTGCGCGAGCTCAGCTTCAAGTTGGCCGCGCAAGGCGATGGCGGGTCGCGTCGGGGTGGAAAACGCTTCCGCCATGCGTTCATCCGCGTCTTCGTCGATGTTTAGCACCACAAGCAACGGTTTCTGCGAAAGCAGGCTAAACCCGCGCAGCAGCTTCTCCTCATCGGGCGCCAACTCGAACTCGCGCAAAGGTCGCTCGGTTTCCAAATGTTCCAGCAACCGCGCCAGGATCTCGCGCTCTCGTTTCATTGCGGCCACCTCCTTGGGATCGCCGCCTTTGCCCACGCGCTGGTCGATGCGCTCCAAGCGTTTTGTGATAATGAGCATATCGTTGAGCATAAGTTCGGTCTCGACCAACTCGATATCGCGGGCCGGATCAATGCTCTCTTCGGGATGGAGGATGTTTGGGTCCTCGAACGCTCGCACGACCAGAAGCAACGCGTCGTTTTGACCAATTTCATTGAGCAAAGGGCCGGCCAGGCCACCGGCCTCGCCGATACCGCGCGCCAAACCGGCGATATCGCGATAGGTGATATGCGCATGCGTGAGCTTTTTGGGGCGAAACATGTCGCCCAGACGATCCAGGCGCGGGTCGGGGACCTGCACGATAGCCGTGTGCACTTCCATTCGGCCTGATGTATAGCCCGCAGTCTCAACTGTGCCGCGGGTGAGCGCGTTGAATAGAGTGGTCTTGCCGCTGTTGGGCAAACCAATAATACCTATGTCCATGGCGTGTTATCGATATTCCAAGATGCAATGACCTTCAAGAAACGAGGAGATGAAAGCCGCCCACCTGAAAAGACCTGGCAAGGCGCAACGCAATTTCCAGCGCCAGACGAACAAAACAGCATGCGCCGGAAAAAGATGAGCGGACGTTCGCGAGAGGCTGGGGAGAATGAAACCATCATGAATGAAAATAAAGGCCAAAGCCCATGAACCATGAAACGATGGGAACAACGTGATGCATTATTCGCTCGCAAGGCATGGGCAAGACCCAAAGGCATTCATATTGTAATGGCAATGGAGGGTTGTGTAAACAAAATGGTCGGAAGCGTATCAAGCATGACGAATCAAGGAAATATTTCAATTTGCTCTGGCGAACGGACGACGATCTGCGGAATGCCGCGATATTCACTTACCAAACCCGTGATCCACAAACGTTGGCCCTCATACATCTCGGCCGGAGGTTTGGGAAAACGCTCGTAATCTTCGGCGAAAACCACCGCCACGAATTGCCCTCGCTGGCGCGAAAAATTAAGAAACGTAATGGAGCCCGCGTCATGCGTCTGCACCACGCGCCCTTCCACCGTGATGGTTTGACCCACATATTGTCCCGCATCCAACCAGGGGACCACGCCGGTGGGCGTAGAAGGCGGCGGGCGCGTGGCGAGAGCGTCGTCATCGGCCGAACCGCTCATGATCTCGATCTGAGCGGGTGATTCCACAATGATTTCAGGAGCGCCTTTGTATTCTTTGATTCGACCCCTCACCCGAATGAAGCGATCTCGATAATAGGAAGCGGGCGATTGGGGAAATTTGTCTATGTCCGAGGCAAAGATGACGATGCTCAAGGTTCCTCGCCAATCTTCGGTGAAGTTGAGAAAGGTCACCTTGCCCGAATCATACGTGCGAACGATTTTCCCCTCCACCACCACTTGTTGTCCGACAAACTCGGACGCATCTCGCCAAGAGATGACCGGCGGTTCGGCAGATTGTCGAGGGGTGGCTTCAGGACGGGATGGGAGCGCCGCAGCCACAACCTCGATCTGCTCGGGCGACGAAACCACGATCTCTGGCCGGCCCTTGTATTCCTTCACCAACCCCTTGACCCGAATGACCTGATCGCGATAGTGCGTCTCTGGCGGTTGCGGGAATTTGTCCCAATCGTCTCGAAAAATGACGATGCTCAGCGTAGTGCGGTAATCTTCATCGAAATTGAGATAGACCACCTTACCCGAGTTGTAAGTTCGAACCACCGCTCCCTCGACCGTCACCTCTCGCCCCATGTAATTGGGCGCATCCCGCCAAGAAACCAACCGTTCTCGAGCGGGGCCTCCAGCCTGCAAGGGTTGCGCTTGAGCCATATCTGACGCAAGCGTGGCGCGCAGCCGCGCCAAAACGCCGGAATCCGTGGTGAGAACGGCCAATTCCCGATTCAGTTCTAGCGAGGAATAGGTGAGGTTTATGGAGCCAATCAACGCAATGCGCTCATCGACCAAAATGACCTTCGCATGGACTTGAGGAGCGCCCAAGCGCGCCACGCGCGCGCCGGATTCGAGCAAACGTTGATAATTGGGCCATGAGTAATCCTCTTCACCTGAACGTAAAGGCCCAATGAAAACCACGTCCACACCCCGTTTCGCGGCGTCAACCAAAAGATCGGTGACCGCGTCATCGAGCAGCGAGGCCTGCTCCAGCCAAAGAGTGGATTGCGCCTCGGCGATAAGGCTCTCGATGCGAGCGCGACTGTTGTCAGGGCTGAGAACCACAGCGCCACCCTCTCGCGGCTGATAGGGGCTCTGCGTCCAATCGGCGTCGAACACATGGATGACATCCGTCACCAAGAGTGGAGAGCGGACGAGTAATCCGTATTCACGATTTTGAGTGAAAGCCGCGTTTGTATTGTTGAAGGTGGCCACCAATGCGGTTTCATCGTCCACCACCAGCGTTTTTTCATGCATGAGACGAAAGCGTCCCGACGCCCAACGCACATCGACGCCGTTTTCACGCAATTTTTCATAACTCTCACGATTGCTCGCCCCACCCCCAATGGGTTCTCGCTCTATAAACACCCGCACATTCACACCCCGATTCGCCGCCCGAACCAAAGCCGCTCGAATATCCTCGCGTGTTAGCAAATACACCTTGAAACGAATCGACCTCTGCGCTGAGCCAATAAGGCTGATCAGCGGCTCGACGCCATCATCTGGCAACACCCACAGCTCCTGCGGGGCCGCCCTGGCCGGAGGCTCAAACGCGGTTTGCGTCGTGGGCGTCGCGTCCGCGGCCGGAGACGAGTCGACGCAGGCCGCCAGCGCAAGAACAAGGACGAGGACAAGAAAAATGCGTTGAAGTCGAGAATCCCTGTGTCTCATCGAGGTGACGGATAAAATGGAGAAGGAGCCTGCTTTCACCCAGATTCACACTTCATAGAAAAACGCATGCCGTTCACTCAATATGTTATCGCTATGCATGCCATCGCCAATCATGCATCATGCATTAGAGCATGGCTATTACAATCTATGAGTGATTCCATTGTAGCATAGTAATCGACGAAAAACAACAAAAAGACGGTTTTGGTGGACGATAAGAATAAATTCCACATCAGGCGCATTATGCACCTCCCTGTTAGCCCAAACAGCGCCAAAGAACCCTCTCCAAGAGAGCTTGCACAGCAAACGAGGGCGGTCTAACGGCCATGCATGAACGCATAAAAGGCGCTCTTGCAAATCCCATCCGGCAATTTGGCCCATTTCGCGATCTGCGGTAAGCTAGAAAAGATGAGCATCCTCCAGGCTGTTTTACTCTCTTTATGGTTGGCGTTGGCTGGGCCGTTGCAACAGCCATGGGCTCAGCCGCTCGCGCCGCGCGTCCACGTGGTGCAACCTGGCGAAACCTTGGCCGCAATCGCCGCGCAATACGATGTCTCGGTTCAAGCCATCGTCGATGCCAATGATATCACGGATCCCGATCTGATATATGCAGGCCAATCCCTGGTCATTCCCGCTCCGGCAGGCGCTGCGCCCGCAAACGCGATATCCCAACCCTCTTCCGCAATGCCGGCCGCGTCGACGACGCGAACATGGCGCGTGACCCCCCATGCCATGCGGCCGCGTGAAGACCTGTCCAGTTTGGCCCGTCGTCTGGGTCTCGAACCTGAGCAACTATTGCAAGCCAATGGCCCGGCTCGCGCCGAATTCTTGCTTACTGAGCCCGAAATTCGCATTCCCGCCCCATCGTCCGCCAATTTGCCCCCTCCATTCGTTCAAGTCGCCTATACGCCGACCATTGTTCGTGGGCGCACCGGAGTGGCTCGCGTGACGCTCAACAAACGCATACCGCCCCGGGCTCGTTTCAACGAGCAATCACTCACCTTTGTTTACGAGGGCTTAAGCGATTTAGGTCATCGTTATAGCGCGCTCATCCCTACAGACGCGCTGCTCGAACCGGGGCTGTTTCCCCTAATCATTGAAATTGGTCAGACGACGGTTCGTCGCGAAATCGATATTCTGCCCGGCGATTATCTGGTTCAAAATATCGTGCTGCCTCCGTCCAAAGGCGGCATTCTGCGGGATCGGACGCGCGTGCGCGAAGAGCTCACGCGCGTGCAGAAAGTTTGGGCGAATGTGACGCCAGAGCGCTTATGGCGCGGCCCGTTTCGCTTTCCTATTGGCGAAGGGCATGTGCAGACTTCGCCCTTTGGCACGAGGCGCAGCTACAACGGTGGGCCGGTGAGCTCTTTTCACGCAGGATCCGATTGGGCCGCAAGCGAGGGCGCGCCCATTTTGGCTCCCGCCGATGGCGTCATCGCGTTGGCCGATGAGCTGTTCGTACGCGGGGGCGCGGTCATCATCGACCACGGCATGGGCGTCTACTCCAACTTCTGGCATCTTTCCAGCATCGACGTAGAGCCTGGCCAACGCGTCGCGCGCGGGCAGCCCATTGGATTGGTGGGCACAACCGGGCTCTCGACAGGCGCTCATCTGCATTGGGAGCTGCGCATCAACGGCATGGCGGTCGAGCCTATGCAATGGACGCGCATATTTTACCCTGACGGCTTGCCGTTAAGCATCGAGGAGCAATGATAGGGCAATGAATGAAAAGACCTCCTTTCCAGACCAAGTGCAGCTGGGGCGAACCCATATGAGCATCAGCGTCGTTGGTTTGGGGACATGGGCCTGGGGCGATCGCTTGATGTGGGGCTATGGCAAGGGATTTGGAGACGACGACATTCGCCAGGCGTTCGAAGCATCGGTTGCTGCCGGCATCAATTTTCTAGACACCGCGGAAATCTACGGTCGCGGTCGCTCCGAAAGCCTGGTGGGGCGTCTGATCCACCTTTGCAATACGCCGCTGGTCGTCGCCACCAAGTGTTTTCCCTATCCTTATCGCGTCTCGGCGCGTTGGCTATCCAAGGCTCTGAACAAAAGTTTGAAACGGCTGCATATGGAACAGGTGCATCTCTACCAAATGCATTGGCCCTTTCCGCCGGTTTCCATCGAAAGCTGGATGAACGCCATGGCCGACGCCGTTGAAGCGGGGTTGGTGCGCGCGGTGGGCGTTTCCAACTACAATCTCGAACAGACCCAACGGGCCGTTGCGGCTTTGGCCCGCCGCGGTCTCGCGCTCGCATCCAACCAGGTTTCTTATAGCTTGCTTTATCGCCAACCCGAGCAAAGCGGCTTGCTTGACTATTGCCGAGAACAGGGCGTCACACTCATCGCTTACAGCCCTTTGGCGCAGGGCTTGCTCACCGGCAAGTATTCACCTCAGTCGCGGCCGCCGGGTTTGCGTCGATTGCGTTTTCGCCGAAACATGTTGGAGCGAGTGCAACCGCTTATCGCCCTAATGCGCGAAATCGGGGAGGGTCATGGCGGCAAGACGCCCGCCCAGGTCGCACTCAACTGGGTGATTTGCAAAGGAGCAATCCCTATTCCAGGAGCGAAAAACGCACATCAGGCCGAGCAAAACGCCGGGGCCATGGGATGGCGTTTGAGCAGCGAAGAGGTTGCGGCGCTGGATAAGGCCGCATCTTTCTAATATATTGCTAACGCTGATCAAACAAAAATATTATCATCGTCGCGTTTAATGGGGGCGTAAAACAAAAAAATCGTCGCGTTAGGGTGCATTAGGCGGTAGCCTGACAAGATGCTCGTTTGCAACGAAGAGCAGCGCGAGACGAGGAGTCATCTGACCTTTACTCGAGCGCGACGAGATGCACGCGACGACGCTGTCATCACCATAATCAAACAAGCAAGCACAACTCAAGATATCACCCCACCCCATAAAACGGAGGTAATATTATGCGAATGATCGTGCGACGCGACCCCATGCTGCGTGAAATGGCCGCCTGGCGCAACGCGATGGATCGACTGTTCGACGAGATGCTGGAAGGCGCTGGTTATGTGGAACGCGCGTCAACATGGGCGCTGCCTTTGGACGTGGCCGAAACCGAGGACGCTTTTGTTGTCAAAGCTTCCTTGCCTGGCATCAACCCCGACGATCTGGATATCACTCTGACCGACAACGTGTTGACCATCAAGGGTGAGATCAAGGAAGAAAAGGAGACGGATGAGGCGCAATGGCATCTGCGTGAACGGCGCTTTGGCATGTTCCAACGCAGCATCACCCTTCCCACCCCGGTGGACGCCAACAACATCGACGCCACATATCAAGATGGCGTGCTGACGCTGAAGGTGCCCAAGGCCGAAGAGATCAAACCCAAACGGATTGCAGTCAAGACGGCCTGAAACCTTTTTAACGGATTCTCCTCCTTCACACAAGCAAAATCAGCGTCCAAAGCTGCACCTGTTTCACACCTTTTTACGATACTCCTCCTGTTGTGAGAAAAGAGGGGGGCCGGATTTGTCCGGCCCCCCTCTTTTTTGGCGCATTTTAGTGCTCGCCCGTCACTTCACACAAACGAGCGCTCTTGGCGTGATGGTTCTGCAAGACCTCCAGCGCTTTCATGGCCTTGCCCATCGCGGCATGGACCAAAATCAGTGCAGAGCCATGTGCAAGTCCTTCTTCATACAGGCTGCGTTCACAGGCGCAATCTTCTTGAACCAACCATAAAGCCAAAAATAGACCTGAGAAGAATCCCACCAAAACAAACACCAGGGTAAGATTAAACGCGGTCATGATATCGCCGATGCCCATGGACAAATTACTCATCGACGCCATGAAACCTCCGATGCCAAACACCAGCGCGCCCAGTGCGGCGCCGGCGATCAACACCTTGCGACGATGAGAGTGATCCACCGGATCCAGGCAAGACTTCAGACCCTGAGGGTCCACCACAATTTGCACATCGGCCGGCTCCACGCCCAAAGAATAGATGGCTTCGGCCGCGGCGCGTGCCTCCTCAGGCGATGGAAGAAGCGCGCCAACCGTCTTTTTCATGATGATTCCTCCGTAAAGTGGTGTGGGGATGAGGCGTTTTCATGATCGAGAATCGCAGACCAAGCGCAGGTGTGCGCAATACTACCGATTTTGCCCGATTTGGTCAAATAAAGATGGTCGCTCAAATCCCATCTCGCAACAGAGGACATGTCATGCAATGGCCGCCGCCTCGCCCTTTGCCCAATTCAAAGCCATCGATCTCTATAACCTGAATGCCGGCGTTGCGTAAAGCCCGATTGGTGTAGGTGTTTCTGCGATAGGCGATGACCACGCCCGGCTCCAGAGCGACCACATTGTTGCCGTCGTCCCATTGCTCACGGGCCTGCTGATATTCATCGCCGCCCGTGGGGATGACCCGAAGCCGCTTCACGCCCAACGCATCCGCGACCGCATCCAGAAAGCTCTTCTCTTTGGTGACGTGAAAATCGCGTTTCTTGAGACCTGGCCGCAGGCTAAACGCGCGAATTTTTTCCACCACTTTGGGATAAATGGTCACTGCATCGCGATCCAACATGGTGAAAACCGTGTCCAGATGCATATGGGCGCGATCTTTGGTCATCTGACAGGCGATGACGCGCTCGGCCGCTTCTTTTTCGAACAGCGCTTTGGTGATGAGTTCGATCATCTGAGGCGTGGTTCGCTCGCTCATGCCAATGAGCACGGTTCCGTTGCCGATGGGCATGACATCGCCCCCCTCCAGCGAGGCGCGGCCAAAGGTCTCGATGTCGAAACGCTCATCTTCGCCCAAAGGCGGATACCAGAACTCGAATTCGGCCTGCTCGAACATAGGATGGTGGCGATAGACCAGCGCCACATTGAAAATTTCAGGATGCCGAGCCGGCCAGTACATGGGGTTGAGCGAAACGCCGTTGTATATCCAGCAAGAGGAGTCGCGCGTGAAAAGGGTGTTGGGCAGGGGCGGCAGCACAAATGCGTCGTCACTGGAGGCCGCGGCCATGAGCGAGATGTTTTCGCCCGGCTCGACGCCATAATCTCTGGCCTCGGCCTTGGTCATGCCGCCGATGAGATGGCGAACCAACACCTGAGCGTCCAATCCCATCATAAAAGCGCGCATTTCGTCCACGAAAGACCAGCCCACCGTCATTTCGGTGATGACGCGCTCGACGATATGACCTCTGGCCTCAGGGCTATGCTCCAGGGCTTCGACCATCAACTGCTCTAAATAATAGACCTCAACGCCTCGCTCGCGCATGCGCGCCACAAACGCATCGTGCTCCTTTTGCGCGTGCTCCACCCAAAGCACATCGTCGAAAAGGAGTTCATGACGGTTGGCCGGCGTCAATCGCCGCAGCTCCAGGCCGGGCCGATGCACCATCACCTTTCGCAGTTTCCCTATTTCGGAATAAACGCCAAATTGAGTCATAGCCATAATGATCGGGATGGGGTGTTGATGGGTGTTAGAACAGTTTTAGAACAGGCTGCGCAAGAGGTTCATGCACACGGTGCGCGTGCGGCCGTCGGCGTCCAGCGCAGGATTCCAGGTGGACATGGAAATGGCAGCGACGCGACTCGTTTGAGCCAAACGGCGAAAAACCGCGCTCAGTTCCTCGGCTGTGGGGCCGCCCGAAGCGGGGTAGTTTTGGGCCGGCGCCGCGGTGGGGTCCAGCACGTCGGTGTCGAAATGCACGTAGAGGGGGCCGGCGGGCAAGTCGATTTGCAGCAAATCGATCACGTCGCTCAGATGATGCACCCGAGACGCGGCCAGGGCTTCGCGTTCGCCGGGATCCAGGTCGCGCGCATCAGTGATGATGACGCGATCTTCGGGCTGAGGAGCCAGTTTCACCGCGCGGGGCATGGTCTGCTCGCCCCGGCCCACGAGCATGGCCAGGGGCATGCCGCCCAAAAAGCCGCTGGGCGTGGTCTCCCAGGTGTTGAAATCGCCATGCGCGTCGAACCAGATAAGCGTGGGCGAGAGCCCGGCCCATTGCAAACCGGCCAACACGCCGATGGTGGTGCAGCAATCGCCGGCAATGCTCACCGGCCTACGGCCAGCTTGCACGCTTTTGGCCACGGTCTGGGCCAACGCTTTGTGCAATACGCTCATGCGCTGCTGCTGGTTTTGCCCGGCCAGTGTATCGAAACGATGGATTAAGGCGTCGCCTTTGGCCAGAGCCGTCAGTTCGGGAACAGGGCTATCGAGGAAATAGGGCGTGATAATAATCTGATCAGACATGGAGCGAAGGGAGAGTGGGTAAGCGCATTGCCGATTTTGTCTCAGGCCCGAGGCAGCGTGAAATAAAACGTCGCGCCGCGGCCGGGTGCGCTTTCGGCCCAAATGCGGCCGCCATGACCCTCCACAATATGGCGGGCAATGGCCAAACCAAGCCCAGTGCCGCGCTCGGAGCGCATCCGGTCCACCTTGTAAAAACGCTCGAAGATGCGGGGCAAATCATCGGCTGCAATGCCAGGGCCGCTATCGCTCACGCTGATAACGATGTCCTCTCCTTGCTCCCTGGCCTCAATGATGATCACCCCTTCCGCAGGCGTAAACTTGATGGCATTGTGAAGCAAATTTTGCAATACGCGTCGCACATGTTCGGGATCGGCCAGCACTTTCAAATCATCGGGGATATGCACCTCGACATGAAGTTTATTCCGTTCAATCGAACTCATCATAGGGCGCAGGGCCGGTCCGATGAGATCGCCAACCGGAAAGGCCACCAGCCGAAGGGGCATGCGTCCTGATTCGATCAGGCTCAAATCCAATATTTCTTGCGCCAATTGTTGCAGCGCACTGGTTTGCTCGAGAATGCCGTCCACCAGTTGCTTGCGTTTGCGCGGGTTCTCCGCAACCGACGAGCTCTTCAAGGTTTCGGCCATGACTTGAATGGCGCTAATGGGCGTGCGCAGGTCGTGTGAGATATTGGCTACAAAATCACGGCGCGCCCGACCCAGTCGTTGCAATTCGGTGATGTCTCGCACCCGCACTGCTATCAGCCGCGACGCCTCGATGGGCAGGGCTTGGGCATGATAACTTGCCCCCTCTCGCATATATTGCCGTTCTTGCGGCAACCTTTCCGACACCGCGCGAGTCACCAATTCCAACACCTCGGGATGCGAGATAATCTGCTCCAAAGAATGCCCGGCATCGATAGGACCAGCGAACTGTTCGCGAGCCGCCTCATTCATCCACAAAACCCGACGGCTCTCATCCACAATGAAAACGGCGTGGGCCGTGATGCTGCGCAGTGCGGCCAAAAACACACTTAATCGGGCGTTTTCCTCAGCCAATGTCTCCGTTCGTCGACGCTCCGCGCGAAGTTGCTTTGCTTCGCGGCGACAGAGCACCGCGAGGCCGCCTGCCATCATGGCCAACGCAAACCCCACCCATGCCGCCGCGTTCATGTTTCCTCGTCGTCTGTAACGCCATCTTCGATCTCGGCCCCGCCTTCAAACCGGTAACCAATGCCCCGCACAGTCTGAATGAGCTTGGGTTGCGATGGATCTTCCTCGATCTGTTCGCGCAGCCAACGAATGTGCACATCCACCGTACGCGGATCGCCGATATAATCTTCACCCCAGACGCGAGCCAGAAGCAGATCGCGACTCAGCACCGCGTGCTCATGACGCATGAGCTCGGCCAGCAAACTGAAGGCTTTGGGGCTCAACTCGAGCGGGCGACCATCTCGCGTGGCTCGCCGACTCACCAGATCGAGGGTGACGCCGCCCGACGAGAGCGTTTCGCGAGTGCGGGTGCGATCCGCTCGACGCAAAAGCGCGCGAATTCGAGCCATCAACTCACCCAGACTAAAGGGCTTGGTCAAGTAATCATCCGCGCCGCTTTCCAAACCAATGATCTTATCCATCTCCGAGGTTCGAGCCGTTAGCATGAGCACAGGAACATCGATCTCTTCCAGGCGCAACACTCGCATAAGCGAAAGACCATCCATGCCCGGCAACATCAGGTCCAGGATGATAAGATCGGGCGACTTCGTACGCGCTTTTTCCAGCCCTTCGTGACCATCCGAAGCCGTGATAACTTTGTAACCCTGCTCTTTGAGATTGAGCTTAAGCGTCTGGCGAAGACCCGCCTCATCTTCGATGAGGAGGATGCGCTGTTTGCGTTTTTTGGTCATGGGTTGTAGTCAACTGCGCCTGTTGAGATTGTTGGAAATGAAAACATTCAAGCAAGAAGTATTGTAACGAAATGTGCGGCCCCCTGGCAATATGCACCGTGCGCGCTTTTTGGTTCGCCGCCCGCATAGCGTGTATTGATAGACACAATAACGGCTTTCTGTTACAATTAAGGCATCGGTTCTCCCACGCCTTTTTGGAGCCGTTCTCCCATGAAGTATGACGTTGCCCTGAAAGAACTCTTCCGCCATTGCAGCGAGGCCATCCTACGCCATTTGCTGGACATCCCCGTAGCCGAAAGCCTCCTGCTGGAGGAAAGGCCGCAGGAGACCACCAGCTTGCGCCGCAGCGATTTCGTCTTTCTTGTCACTCGCGAAGACGGCGAAGAGATTCTGGTCATCATCGAATTCCAGACGCACTGGCATCCAAATGTGCCGGAACGTCTACTGGAATATCGAATGCGCCATAAACTGAGCGAAAAGATCGAAGAGGTCTACACTTTCGTCATTCTGTTGCGACCATCGACCATCGCCACGGATCTGTATGAAGATACGGAAGTGCGTTACCAGTTCGGGCTGACTCGCATCTACGAGATGGATGCGGCCCAGGTCATCGGCGAGCGGATGCTATGCCTGTTGCCCATGACGCCGTTGATGCGGCATGGCGTGGAATTGGCGGATAAGGCTGAGCAGTTGATAGCCGAGAGTGACTTGCCCGGTGACGCAAAGAGCGACATGTTCACCGTGATGACATTGCTGGCGGGTCTGATTTCGGATCGGCTGGCCAAGGAACTGTTGAATCGCAGGAGGGATATCATGATCGAATCCGCAGGATATGCCCTGATCAAACAAGAGGGCTGGAAGGAGGGTCTGGAAAAGGGCCGTGAAGAAGGTTTCGAAAAGGGCCGTGAAGAAGGTTTCGAAAAGGGTCTGGAAAAGGGCCGCGTGGAAGGGTACCGCGAGGGCTTGCTCATGGGCATTGCTGTGGCCCTGGACGTGAAATTCGGTGTGGACGGTCTCAAGCTGATGCCGGAATTGAAAGAGATCGAGAATGTTGCGGTGCTGGAGGCCGTGGAGCAAGCAATTCGCTCCGCGCGGACCGTGGATGAATTGCGCAGCCTCTACCGCGAGTAAGGAATTATGTCCTCTCTTCTCATCGAACACGCCACCATCGTCACTTTGGACAACGAAAACCGTATATTGCATGACGCGGCCATTGCCATCGCGGGCAAACGCATCCTGGCCGTAGGCGACACTCCTCCCGACTTTCGGCCCGACGAACGCCTGGACGCGGGCGGCCGCATTGTCATGCCCGGCCTCTACAACGCGCACACTCACGCGGCCATGACTTTTGCTCGCGGCTACGCCGAAGACTTGCCCCTGGATCGCTGGTTCAACGAGCGCATCTGGCGGCTGGAATCGGCTCTGACGTCGGACATGGTCTATTGGGGAACCATGCTTGCCATCGTGGAAATGATTCGCGGCGGCGTCATCGGTTTTGCCGACCATTACTTCTATATGGACCGCGTTGTGCAAGCCGTATGCGAATCGGGCGTGCGCGCGAACGTAGCCTGGGGCGTGTTTGGCTCGGACACAGGCGGCGAAGTGGGCATCACGATCCCGGAAACGGTGGCATTCGTCAAGGCCACTCAGGGCGCGGCCGATGGACGACTGCGGGCCATGTTTGGCCCCCATTCGCCGTATATGTGCCCCGACCATTTTCTGGCTCGCACCGCGGCCGTGGCCGTGCGCGAAAACATCGGCGTCCACATCCATGTTGCCGAAACCCCTGAGCAGGTGACGCTTTCGGAAGCGGCCTACGACATGACGCCCATCGAATTCCTGGCCCATCGCGGCCTTTTCGAGACCCACACCATCGTCGCCCACGCCATCTACGCCAACGATGTGGATATTGCCATTTTGGCCCAAAAGGATGTCAACGTAGTGCAATGTCCGAGCACGCATTTGCGCTACGCGATGGGCGTGACTCGCGTGCCCGACATGTTGGCGCAGGGCGTCAATGTGGCTTTGGGAACCGATGGCGCAGGCAGCAGTGCGGCTTTGAACATGTGGCGCGAGATGCGTCTCGCCGTTCTCACACAGCGACAACAGCATTGCGATCCCACCGTCATGGGAGGGGCTACGCCTCTTTACATGGCCGCGCCCAATGGCGCCCGAGCGCTGGGGTTTGAGCAAGCCGGCGCTTTGCAGCCGGGTTACGCGGCCGACCTCATCATCATAGACTCAACAGCGTCTCATTTTCAACCTATTCATGATGTCATTGCAGCGCTCATCTGGTGCGCGGGGCCGGCCGATGTGCGCGATGTCATGGTGGATGGCCGCTGGCTCATGCGCGAGCGCGAATTGCTCACCATAGACGAAGCCGCGGTGCAGCAGGGCTTCCAGACGGCTCTACAAGAGATGATGGCCCGACCGTTGGAGCAATTTCAGGTGTATGAAGCCGGCGCCGAGGAACAAACATGACGCCTGTGCAACGGTTGCGTTTGTGTTATGCCAAAACCGGGGACGCGCGTTATATTGGTCATCTAGACGCGGCGCGTTTTTGGGAGCGGGTGTTCCGCCGCGTAGACCTGCCCCTGGCCTATTCGCGCGGCTTCAATCCCCAGCCCCGCATGCAGTTCGCATCGGCCTTGCCTGTGGGCGTGGAGGGCGAACGCGAGTTGATGGATGTGTGGTTGACGCAACGCATTGATCCTGAAGTTTGGCTAAACCGCATTCGCGCCCATCTGCCGAACGGATTCGCATTGCATGGCATTGAGGAAGTCTCTTTGGACGCGCCTTCCATGCAAAGCCAATTGCATTCCGCAACCTATGAAGCGCGCTTCGATGCAAAACTCGACCCGCACGAATTGGAAACGCGCGTGCAAACGTTGCTGGCCCAAAACGAAATTCTCCGCCCCAAACGCAAAAGACCCCACCAAATGTACGATTTACGTCCTCTCATCCATGAGCTAAGCGTCAGCGCGGATGCTGAGGGTCGGCTGGTGTTGCGCATGACATTGGCCGCGGGGGCTCAGGGCAATGCCCGGGCCAGTGAGGTCATCGAATCATTGGGTTTGGCCAACATGCCACATCGCGTGGTTCGCACAGACCTGCATTTTTGACAGCCTCGCCCTCGCTCGGTTATACTTATACGTCGTGGGTCGCCCAGGCCCACGTTTTCTACGTCTAGGTTCGGCGACCTGCAGCATGGTCGCTCGTTTTTTCTTTTCAATCATCATCCATCCCTCGGCCATTACGGCCCCCTAAGTCCCGCTTTGCGGGCGCCGTATGGAAAGGAAATCTCATTATGTACGCAGTTATCGAAACCGGCGGAAAACAATATCGCGTCGAAGAAGGCGAAATCATCGAAGTGGAATTGCTCAAAGTTCCCCAGGGCGAGCAGATCACATTTGACAATGTCTTGTTGGTTGGCGGGAACGATGAAGTGAAAGTCGGTCAGCCGGTGGTGCAGGGCGCGAAGGTGATGGCCACCTCGTTGGGCGAGGTCAAAGGCCCCAAAGTCATCATCTTCAAGCACAGCGGCCGCACCACCTACCGCCGCAAGACCGGCCATCGCCAACGATACACCCGCTTGAAAGTGGATGCAATTCTCGTTTAACCTCACTCTATAGTCAACCCCAAGGAGAACGGCAAAATGGCTCATAAGAAAGGCGGCGGCTCAAGCAAGAACGGTCGCGATAGTCAATCGAAACGCCTGGGCGTGAAACGCTTCGATGGCGAGCTGGTGAGGGCCGGCTCCATTATCGTGCGTCAACGCGGCACGCGCATCAATCCGGGCGCGAATGTCGGTCTCGGTCGAGATCACACCCTTTTCGCCAAAATTGATGGTTATGTAAAATTTGAACACGAATCTCATGCCAAGAAACGCGTGAGCGTGTATCCTGAGCGCGTGGTTTGAGCGCAGATATTGCGAGGTAAGAACAATGAGAACCGGGATTCATCCCACATACTACCCCGAGGCCGTGGTCATCTGCTCTTGCGGCAACACTTGGACCACGGGCGCCACGGTTCCTGAGATTCACACCGACGTTTGCTCGGCCTGCCATCCCTTCTTTACGGGCGAGCAGCGCATCGTGGACACCGCGGGTCAGGTGGAGCGCTTCATGCAGCGGCTGCGCAGCAAAGAAGAAATTCGCGCTCGGCGATTGGCCGAATTGGAAGCGCGCAAAGCCGCGGAAGAGGCCGCTCGCCGCGCTCGCGCTCGGGGCGACGATCCTGAAAAGGCTAAGAAGGCGGTCATCGAGAGCTAAAAGGGACCCAGAGGAGCGCAAAGTGGGTGCAGAGAACGCGACGTTTCTTGCCTCCTTTTCCCTTCGCGTTCTCTGCAAGCCCTCTGCTCCCCCAGGCTCCTCTCTTAATTTAATTTCACGGAAAGGGAATCATGCCCGAACGGCATTGGCATCCCCGAAGCGGCTGGGTCGAGGTCATTTGCGGTTCGATGTTTAGCGGCAAAACCGAAGAATTGCTCAGACGCTTGCGTCGCGCGGTCATTGCTCGCCAAAACGTTCAACTTTTCAAACCGGCCGTGGATGATCGTTATGGCGTGACCACAGTGGCTTCGCACAATGGTTTGCGTTGGGAGGCGACCGTGGTGCAAGATGCGGCCGAACTTCAGGCCGCCATCGCTCCCGAAACCACGGTGGTGGCCATCGACGAGGCGCAATTTTTCGATGAAGAATTGGTGGATGTGTGCAACGAGCTGGCCAACCGCGGGCTGCGCGTGGTGTGCGCCGGGCTGGACATGGACTTTCGCGGCGAGCCCTTCGGCCCCATGCCTCGCCTACTCACCCAAGCCGAGCATGTAGACAAGCTGCACGCGATCTGCATGAAATGCGGAGGCGAGGCCAGCCGCACACAACGGCTCATCAACGGCAAGCCGGCATATTACGAAGACCCGGTGGTGATGATCGGCGCGCAAGAATCATACGAAGCGCGTTGTCGCGCCTGTCACGAAGTGCCGCGGCGCGGGTGAGATTACGCGCGGCGCTCCGCGGAAAGCAAAAAAAAGCGCTTATTCTTCCAACCGATGCAAGAGCGCCGTTAACTCAGCAGGCAGAGGGCTGGCGAGGCTGAGCCAAGATTCATCGCGAGGGCGGCGAAAACGCAGACGATGCGCGTGAAGAAAGTGACGGCCCAACCGAAAAGGGTCTCGACGCAGGCCATAGAGCTCGTCGCCGACCAAAGGGCGGCCAATAGACGCGAAATGAACTCGAATTTGATGTGTGCGTCCGGTCAATGGGCGGGCTTCGACCAAAGTGGCCTCGCGATAATAAGCGATGACCTCATAATCGGTCTGCGCCGAACGCCCTTGCCCCTCGGGCAACACGGCCATGCGCTGGCGATGACGACGATGACGACCAATGGCCGCGTCGATGCGGCCCCTCCGCGGCTCGACACGACCATGCACCAAGGCCAGATAGATTTTCTCCACCGCGCGCGCCTTGAATTGAGCTTGAAGATGCCGATGCGCGCGGTCGTTCTTGGCCACAAGAATTAAGCCGGATGTATCTTTGTCCAGACGGTGGACAATGCCTGGCCGGCGCACGCCTCCCACCCCGGCAAGTTCAGGACAATGGTGGAGAATCGCGTTGACCAAAGTGCCCGAGGCGTGACCCGCAGCCGGATGCACCACCATGCCGGCCGGCTTATCCACGACGATGATATCTTCATCCTCATAGACAATGCTCAATGCAATCGGCTCCGGTTCAATCGCGCTCTCACGCGTGGCCGGAATGCTCACCTGAACGCGATCACCCGCCTTCAACGCCTGACCCGGCTTGGCCAATCGGGCGTTGACCAATACATGACCTTCTCGAATCCAACGCTGAATCTCGGCGCGCGAACGATCGGGCGACCGTTCGCACAGGTAACGATCCAGCCGCGGCGCGGGCTGCTCCACAATGAATTCCATCGTATCTGGCGCGTGCATTGCTCGCAACATAGCGTCCCCCATCTCCGTTCTCTGCGAAGGAATCCCGCTCGCGAAGGCGGAGCGCCATGAGAGACAGGGGCTTGCTTCGGGGCTATGCGCCTACGAAGAAACTTTCCCTTTCTTCCTGTTCGAGCAGCGCCAATCGGCGCTGTGGCGTTCCTCGCAATGACGCATGAGCGGCCATTTTCATCGCTGTCGGCGCTGGCGAATCTATTCTCCTGGGCGCTCGTCCCCAGATGCGCTTGCCAACGCCGGACTATGCATCGACCAACCGGGCGTTGGCTCGCTCCTCCAACAAAAACGTTAGTGCGAGCAGAAACACCCCCGTCACCACGGCCGCGTCCGCAAGATTGAAGGTTGCCCACCGGAAAAGATTGGGGATGCCGAAATCTAGAAAATCGATGACATGACCATAGATCAAACGATCGACGAGATTGCCGGCCGCGCCTCCGAGCATAAGGCCCAGACTTAATGAGGTGAGCCAGGTCGCTTTTTGCAGGCGAAAACTGTAGATAAAGATGGCCGCGACCGCAAAGGCCGCAATGACCGTAAAGATGGCCCCGCCATTGCGAAACAGGCCAAACGCCACGCCCGTGTTTGTGGTGCGGAAAAACATGAAATA
The DNA here is from genome assembly GCA_013151415.1 of Chloroflexota bacterium. Lineage (GTDB taxonomy): Bacteria > Chloroflexota > Anaerolineae > J102 > J102 > JAADII01. Next base: position 12,341 of record JAADII010000116.1, on the reverse strand, counting down.
GGGCGCGAGGGCGGGAATTGGCGCGAATTCGCCATACAATTCCATATTTTCTAGCACCCAAAGTTTGCTCCAGCGGTCGAGGCCAAACGCGAGGCCAGCCACGCCGAGGACAATCAGCCAGGTGAAGGGTTTTCGGATCACAGTGCTTGTGGGGATCAATCAGAAAGATGGAGCGCGCCTTGCTCGTAAGCGCGCGGGCCGGTGGGCGGCGCGCCCATGAGTTCGCGCTGGCGTTGGCATTTCAAGCAAAAACGGGCGTCTGGCAACGCTTTGAGACGGGCGAAATCAATGGGTTGGCCGCAACTTTCGCAGTAGCCATAGGTTCCGTCCTCGAATTTGGCCAGCGCGCGCTCCACTCGCTCCAGGCGTCGTTCAGCCTGATTGCGCAGCGCCAGATCGCTGGCCTGGTCAAAAGCTGCTGTGGCGGCCTCCGCCATGTGATTGCCGGCCCCAATATCTTGGTATTCCAGCGTTTCGAAGTAGGCCAATTCTGAGAGAAGTTGGCTGCGCTCTTCTTCGAGCAGGCGACGCAGACGTGCGTCATCGCGAGTCATTGTCCTGTCTCCGGGGGCGAATGCGCTGAGAAATGCGTCGGTCAGGCGGTCGCCGCCTCACAACGGCGACCGCCTTGTCGCATCTCATTGCCCCACTCCGTAAGTGGGTAGGACCAAAGGAAGAAAGTCGTAGACCCCGCTATTGTACGACCTTTGCCCGATTTTGCAAAGCGTGGAAGAGATGATTTTGTTGGCCCCGCGTTCAAGCGGGCGCTTGCATCGTGGCCAATCGCCCCAATGGCGAACGCTCTTGCAAACGCTGACACGAGACGCAAAGTCGCGCGTCGAGCCGAGCCAGCAAGCGCTCTGGATTGATCGCCGTCCCGCACCCCTCACAGACGCCGTACACGCCTGCTTCCAACCGCTCGAGCGCCTGACGAAGTTGCCGCAGACGCTGTTCGGTCTTTTGTCGGAGCGTCAGTTGAGTGGCTTGATCAAAGGCGACGCTTGCATCATCCACCAAGGAGTGGCCAAAGCCCAGCTGTGCGATGCTCCAGGCGTCGAAATGGGCCAATTCGGCTTCCAACTGGCGGATTTGCGCCTCCAATCGCTGCCGAATCGTCTGGCGTAGCCGATGTGCGCGTGACATAGCATCCTCCTTATGGTGAGAAGGGAGAGGCGTGTGGGGAGAGACACACCGACGGGATGTTGCAAGTTTAGCGTGTCAAAGCGCCCTTGGCTGGACGGGTGTCAGGCGAAAACCATACGTTTTGCATACGATTTGCGCAACGCACCATGATTCACCTGGCCTTTTTGCCAACAGTCCGAGGGCTGGCTTGCCCGCTCCGAGACGGATGAAAGTCGCTTGCGCCGACCAACGTAGACCAAAGTAGACGCAAAGCAAGCGTGCAAAGTTCGGTGCGCCAACTCAATCGAAGGCTGCGGGAGAGCCCAAAAACAAAGGGCGGGTCGCCTGAACCGCGTTTGTTTTGGCTCCGCCTATGGGCTTATCATTCTATAACGTAACGTTCGCGCTCATGGATACGGCTTTGCGCGACGCGAGGCCAAGTTTGGCGGCGCAAAGGCTTCGCGGTTATAGTTAAGCCATATCAACGGTCAGGTTGAAACGTCATGAGACTTGTCATTCAACGCGTAAGCGAAGCTTCGGTCACGGTCGATGGGCGGGTCGTCGGCAGCATCGGCCGCGGCTATCTTGTGTTGATCGGCGTCACGCATGAGGACGGCGTCGAGCAGGCCGACTGGTTGGCTCGCAAAGTGGCTGGCCTACGATTGTTTGAAGATGAGAAGGGGTTGACCAACCTCTCTCTGGCCGATGTTGGCGGCGAAGTGCTGGTGGTTTCGCAGTTCACGCTATATGCCGACGCGCGCAAAGGGCGCCGTCCCTCTTTTGTGAAAGCCGCCCGCCCCGAGCTAGCCGAACCTTTGATCGAACGGTTTTGTAAAACCCTGGCTGCTCAGGGCTTGCGCGTGGCCACCGGCGCGTTTCGCGCCCATATGCAGGTCGCTTTGGTCAACGATGGACCGGTGACCCTCATTTTGGAACGCCACGCGACATAACCGGCCCATCAAAAGATGCATGAGAAGGGAGTGATGCTATGAGCTGGATCAATAAAATCTTTGGACGTGAAGCAACCCCGCCCCCCACGGGCGATTCGCCACCCGAATTGGAAGCCGAATTAATCGAGGCCGAACAGTTTGCCAAAGAGCTGCCCGATTATTTGCTCAGCGATCGACTCTTTTGGCAGATCGTGGTGGACACGCCTTTGGGCGCGCGCCAGCCCAAAATGACGCTGGGCAGCCTCTTCGAGCGGATGCAACATCTGGCCTCGGCTCCGGCGCTTGGGCCCAAAGATCGAGAACGGTTGAAGCGCATTCAAGAGGCATGGGACATCGCCCGCAAAAGTTATCCCCAACAGTTTAAGCAAAAACTGCGCCGCGAGCTGGACAGTTATCTACACAACTGGAAATATTATCTAGAGCAACGTCGCGGGGATCCGGAGCGCTGGAAAGAGGACTACGAAGTCGAACTGCGCAATCGGCGCCGCGTCGAACTAGTGGTCGGCCTGCTCGGTCCGGACGCGCCGCCCGGACTCCTCGAAGAGCTAAAAGAGTGGGAGAAGGAGGCGCTGGCCGAGGAAACATAAGAACAAGACCACAGAAAAACACAAAATCGACAATTGTTGTTTTTTCGTGGCTTATCCGCGCTTTTGTCGCATAATAGCTAAATTTCGATTAAATTCAACACAAATCGACACTTGTGGATTTTTGCCAAAACAGGTAATTTACACTCGTCCGTCTCAGGAGCGCCCTACATGACTGATTCAAGCACGACCCCAGCCAACGAAACGACCGACGCGGCCATTGAGCAAACCTTCCACCTGGTGATCGCCGAATTCCCAGACGAGGATACGGCCAAGAGCGCCTATAATGAACTCATTCACGCGCGGCGCGCCGAAGAACTCGACTTCGAAGACGCCGCGCGTGTGGAGCGGGACGAAAGCGAAAAATTGCACATCCACGAAACAGGCGACACCAGCGCGGGTCGCGGCGCGGCCGTGGGCGGCGCCATAGGCGCGGTGTTGGGCTTACTGGCCGGACCAGCAGGCATGGTGGTGGGGGGTCTGGTGGGCGCCTGGTATGGCGGGCTGGCCGCGGGCGCGGTGGATGCAGGCATTCCCGACATGAGTTTGGCCGAGGTGGGCGCGTTGCTCGAGCCGGGCAAGGCCGCGGTGGTGGTGTTGACGGATGACGAAAATCGAGAGGCTGTACGCGAGCGCCTTCGCGCGGCCGGCGGACGGCTGCTCACAGGCAATGCGGAAAACTGAGCCAAAATCCCCAGAACGTCATGACGTTCAAAGATTAGGTTGAACAGCAAAACCCTCGCCTGAAAGCCCCGATGTTTCAATCGCGTCGGTTGGCGCCCTCGAAGTAGATGGCCAGCATCAAGTCCACGGCGTCTTCGATATCCCCCAATTGACGTTCATGCCCGGGATAAAAAAACGGATACATCATGCCCAGCAATATCCAGACCGCGTGGCGCGCGTTCATAGGGCGCAAATGACCTGAAGCGACGCCTTCCCTCAGAATGGCTTCGATTGCGCCCGCGAAGCGCGTGTGATAAAGCTGTACGAAGCGCTCTTTCGCCTCTGCGCTCAAGTGCGGCAATTCTTGATTGGCCAAACGAATCATGGCGCGCTGTTCGGGCGGCAATGCAGCGATTTCGCGAAAAATGCGCCCGATTCGCGCTTGTGGAGTGACCTCTTCGGAGCGCGCTCTCAAGATGATGGCCTCGATTTGCTCGAGATTGGCCATGAGAATGCCCAAGAAAAGCGCCTCTTTATCCTGAAAGTGATAGTAGAGCGCGGCTTTGGACACGCCCGCTCGCGCCGCAATCTCGCGCATGCTGATGCCATGATAACCGCGCTGCACAAACAATGCAGCCGCCTCATCGAGAATGCGCGTGCGCACGTCGGAAATTGGACTGGATGAAGACATGATTTCAGCGAAGATGGCCTTGCAACCGTGGATGGTTTTCGGAGACAAGGCCGAAAGCAAGGTGTGAGGGTGAGATGACAACGATTTCGCGCGCGTCGCAATGATTTGCTTAATCGGCCGTGGCTGCAATCAGATCCGCGGCGGAAAGAGGCGCGCGATGTTCGCTCACAAAACCGAAGACGTCGACGCGACTTAAGAGAATGATGCACAAATACAGGCCCAAGGCCTCGATGATAAACAACGCCGCGTAGGCGTGACCAAAATCTTGGGTCAGAAAGAGCGCGGCATCGCGAATCACGCCGCCCATGGCAATGCCCGCGCCGCGGCTCACCAACTGAACCACAGACCACAAGGCCAAATAACTGGCGGCCTGCGATTCGCGGTTCATGGCCATAAGTAGGGCCACCCCGCCGACCGTAAAAATGCCAAACCCCACGCCAAAGGCCACCAAGATCGGACGTAAAACCCCCTCCATCCCCAAGGCTGAAGCAAGGCCCAGCAGCAAGAGCGGGGTCGCCAACAGCCCTAAGCCCCAGGCCGTGGTGCCCACCTGATGCTCCGGTCGCCAATGTCGAGTGGCGTAGGCTGTGGCCAACATGGCCAGCAACACCCCCGTTCCCCAATAGGCGTTGAAACGAGTGGTCTCACCCACCGACATGCCAAACACATCGCCGCCAAAGGGCTCGAGCATCGCGTCTTGCATGAAGGCGAAAAAAGCCGACGCGCCCAAGAACAAGGCGTAACGTCGCAAGCGAACATCGGCCCATATATGCGAAAATGTCTCTCGAAAAGAGGGCGGCGTTTCCTCTTCGGGATCGATTTGCGCCGGCAAGCGACGCTCCTCTCCCCAAACGGAGATCACCCAAAACAGGGCCGCGCCTATCATGGCGAAAAACACCAACTGCCGAAAACGAGCGGGCTCCCAGCCAGGCAAGATGCGACCATAAAGGAAGCCCCCAAATGCAAAGCTGGCCACCAACAACGTTTGCACTATGGCGATGACCTGACCTCTGCGTTCGTAAGGCGCGCTATCATGCACCAAAGCCAGATAAGGCGCGCCCGAAATCAAAGTGCCAATGCCGTAAAGCAAGAAAGAGAGAATGGCCAACGACCACCCCGCGCTCGAATGCACATCATAGCCCAAAGCCACCAACGAAAGTGGCAGCAAGGGCAACGAGAGGAGCATGAGCAAGCGCCCCAACCACACATAGATCACGCGACGACTGCCCAAAATAGGATGCGTGTCTGATTGGTAGCCGGCCCATAGGGTGAGCGGTGACAATAGATAACGCAACGCCGTAAGCAACGAGACCGGCCACGCGGCCGCGCCCAGATCGACGATAAGAAGGCGGTTCCACACGGCCGAGGTGAGCAAATCGGTCATGGAGGAGCCGATATGAAAACTGCCCAATTTCAACGACCGCCCAACGCTGAAAGAAGGCGGATCAGTGCGAGTTTTGAAAGGAGACGCCATAGCTCTTTCTCAAGAGAGGTGAACAGAAAGCGGACAATGAAGCATCGAAATCGTCCAACATTTTACCAGAAATTACAGAAATATACACAAAGTTGCACCTGCCTATGCCGCAATCGGTGACGCATTGAGAGAACAATGAAATCACATCCGCACTGCTCGCCTCAGCGCGCTGGTCTCCTCGAACCTAAAATGGGCTTTCGCCGTTGTCATCCCCGCGCCCGTTTTTCCGCCAATCATGCAAGCTCGCCCCCATCGACGACGATCACGGCGAAAGAGAACGCTTCTCGAAGCGACCCTAAAAAGGGAAATGGATTGCATAAGAGCTTGTTGGCCTGGCCCTTTCGAGCCAGGCCAACTTTTTGGCCGCTCGTTGTCTAGAACGGCAGCAATGGTCGCCACCAGGGAATGGCGATAAGCAGAAAGATGAAGGAAAGCGTATAGAAGATGGCCGCGTTCTTGAATTTTTTGGCGTCGGTTTCAGCTTTGGCCCCACGCGCCTTGCCCAAATGAGCCATAACAATGGCCAGGAGCATCCAAAAGACATGCTCGAGCAGGAAAAAGCGGGCTTCGCGTTCTCGCATGGCCAGACCAAAGTTGCTGAAATAGGGCGTGGTGTAAGGGCTGAAGAAGAAATAGAGCAACAGGCCCAACAACGCCTGAATGTCCAGGCTCATGGTGTAAAGAAGGCCGAGTTTGCTTTCGCGGCTGGTCCAGATCTTCTTGCCCAGCCAACCGATGAGCGTAAATATGACGGCCAACGCGCCGCTGATCAGCACCAGCCAGCGGATGATGTCGTGAAGGGAGAGAATCAAGTTGTACATGATATGTGATGTCGCCTCCTGAGAGTGGAAATGGAAGATTACGGTGTGTCGTTCTGAGAATCAATCCTTGATCATCGAGCCTTCCATGAAACGAGCAGTTTCCAGTTCGGCCGCGCGCCTTTTCAGGCCCAGGCCAAAAAGGATGAGAATGGCGGCCAAAACGCCCATGATAAGATAGGCTTGCTGAAAACCGGCCAATTCGCCGCCCAATGTGGCCACAATCGCGCCCATGAGCGCACCGCCCATAAGCTGGCCTGTAGCCGTAAAAATTCGAATCACCGCCTGCGCGGCCGCGCGCTCATGGGGTTTTGCTTCATTCAGCATGATGTAGCGCAATGGCGCGCCGAGAAGCGAACTGAGACCCAACCCGACCAAAATTGCAGCGGCATAAAAACTAAATAGGCTGATCTCGAGAACTCCGATGATGAACATGCCCGAGGCCAGCAGTGTGGCGCCCATAACGACCACGAAACGCGAACCGCGACGATCCAGCGTCATGCCCGCCAAAGGCGAGCCAATCGCCATTGCCAGCACGGCCGGCAACAACATGAAGCTCGCGGCCGATGTGCTGACGCCAAACGCCAAAATGAGCAGGGATGGCACAAACACCAATACAGCCTCGCCTAATCCTGCGCCCAAAGCAATGCCGCTGGCAAGACGAACCTGTCGCGAACGAAAGAGCGCCACCCGCAACACAGGGTCTTCGGCTCGGTTTTCCACAACCCACAAAACAGGGATGAGAATCAGCGCCAGCAGAATAAAAGGCCAAGCAGGAAGCATAGAAACGGCCTCACCCGTTTCCAGGCTTCGAATCTGACTCAAGCCAAATGTGAGCGAACCCAGCAGCAAGCCGATGATGAGAAATCCTGCTACGTCGAAGCGTTTGCGCATGCCCGGACGGCTGTTGGGCAACAGCCACATGCTGGCGACAATAAGAACCAGACCTATCGGGATATTGATGATGAACAACCAATGCCAGTTTAAAAATTTTAGAACGACGCCGCCCAGAATGGGGCCGACCAAGAAGGCGACGCCGAATACGGCGCCGATGATGCCCAAAGCGCCGCCCCGTTTTTCAGGCGGAAACGTGTCGCCAATGACCGCGGCCGCCACCGGGAAGATGCCGCTGGAGCCAAAGCCCTGAATGGCGCGGCCCACCAGCACCACGCCAAATGTTGGCGATAACGCCACCAGCAGCGAACCGAATGCAAACAAGCTGACATCAATGATATAAATCGTGCGCCGGCCAAAACCGTCGGCCAACTTGGCCATGAGCGGCGTGCCCACCAGGTTGAACAACACATAAATGGTGAAAACCCAGGCCAACATGCGCTCGTCCACGCCAAATTGCCTTTGAATGGCCGGAAGCGCGGGAGCGACGATGGCGATGTCCAGGGCGGCCATTAGCACGCCTACGAAAAGCAACGCCAAAATACGGTTGCGGACGCGTTCATTGGGGATGTCGAGCATCATAATGTCCTTATCGTCTATCTCGAAAAACAATGAACTGACCGCTTGGTCAGTTCAGGGTGAGGGATTGTAATGCAAGAAAAGGGGTTTGTCAAAACTGCTCAGCGCGTTTGACTTTGTCGCCAGGCAATAATGGCCAGGGCGGCCGCGATGAGCAAGGAAATAATGCCAAAGACCAGGAGCGTCGTCGCCCACACCGAGGCCGACGAGGCCGAGGCTGGGGAAGGGGTGGGGGAAGCGGGTGTGGGAATGAGAATGAGAATGGGCGTGGCTGTGGGAATGACGGGAGAGACGGCGAGCGATCGGGTGGGCGTGGGAGAGAGCGTGAGCGTGGGCGTAGGAGAGGCCGTGGGCGTGGATGTAGGCCCAGGGGTGGCGGTTGGCGTCTCGGTTGGCGTGGGAGATGGCGTGGGGGTGAAAGAGGGAGTGGACGTGGGAGAGGGGCTTAGCGCGATGGTCGGCGTGGGGGTGGAGGTGAGCGTGGGGGTGAGAGTGGATGTGGGAGTGAAGGTGGGCGTGGGCGTTTCAATGAGGGTCGCGGTGGGAGTGGGTGTGGGCGTGTTGGTGGGTGAAGGAGCGGGCGTAGGCGTGTTGGTGGGAATGGGAACGGGCGTCTCAATGGGAAGCGAGGTGGGGGTGGGCGTGAATGTGGCTTCGGGTATGGTGACGGCAATAGGAGGATGGGCCGTGCGTCGCGCGCCTTGATTGTTCTCCTCTTCGAGCAAATACCAGTAGGTTGCGCCAGGAGAAACCGTCGCGTCGATATATTCGTATATGGCGCCGCTATTTGGCCCGCCCTGGCCTGGGAAAGGCTCCGCCACAGGGGTGAAGGGGCCATTGGGGTCTTGGCCCCGGCTTAAATGGAAGGCCGCGTGATTCGTTTCGCGCTCTGTCTCCCACACCAGGCGCACAGTGTTGTTGGGCAAAACCTCGGCCTGAAAGTATTTCAACGCCGCTTCCGCCCATGCCCGACCCGCAACGAGCATGAGAAGCAGGAAAACGCTCGTCGCCAGACGCAGGAACAACGGAGGCGTCAAGCGCTTATGACCGCGCGCGCGGAGACGCGTCCGCGCTCCGGCTGAGCCGATCATCGCAGATGCATCATGGCGTCGAGACGACTGATTGCGCGCTTGCATGGTTCGACTTTTAGGGCGTTTGTTGCTGAATGAAAGAGCCCTGCTCTTGCAAAGCCAGCTTACGCGCCTCTTCCACGTAAGCCAGGCTCTGGTGGCGAAAGTAGGTGTTGTAAAGCGTGGCGTAATGGCCGCCCGAGGCCATGAGGCTCTCGTGATCGCCCTCCTCGATAATCTGGCCCTGGCGCAAGACGATGATGCGGTCGGCCGCCTTCACGGTCGAGAGCCGATGAGCGATGACGATGCTGGTGGTGCGGGAGAGGAGCAGATGGAGGGCCTGCTGAATTTGCCATTCGGTGAAGGGGTCGATGCTGGCCGTGGCTTCGTCCAAAATGAAGATGGCCGGGTTTTGCACCAGCACGCGCATCAGCGCGACCAGCTGACGCTGGCCCATGGACAATCGATTGCCCCGCTCCCCCACCTCGGTTTCCAAACCGCGCGGAAGCGTCTCCAGCCATTCGCCGTCGCCGATCTGCCGGGCCATGGCCATGATCTCTTCATCTGTGGCTTCGGGTCGCGCATAGCGGATGTTGTCGGCCACCGTGCCCGAAAAGAGAAAAGGAACCTGGGAGACGATGCCCAGTTGCCGGCGGTAAGCGGTGAGGTCGAAGGTGCGGATGTCTTGGCCATCCACCAGAATGCGGCCTTCCTGAAACTCGTAAAAGCGGGCGATGAGGCGGGCGATGGAGGTCTTGCCCGCGCCTGTGTGGCCCACCAGGGCGATGCTCTCGCCGGGCCGAATATGGAGGTTGAAATCCCGCAAAACCTCCTCCTGCTCTGAATAACGGAAACACACGTTTTCAAAGCGGATGTCTCCCTGCAAAGGCCCGGGAATGCGGTTGTCGGTCTGGATAACGCTGGGTTCGGCCTGGATCAGCGCGAAGATGCGCTCCGCGGCCGCGAGCCCGGCCTGAACCTGCGCGGAGAAGGCCGCCAGATTGAGAATGGGGAAGAAAAAGCGATCGAGACTGGATACGAAAAGATACCACGCGCCCGCGGTGACAATGCCTTGCACCACACTCATGCCGCCCGCGTAAACAATGAGCGCGGTTCCCAACCCGCCCAACGCGTTGAGCGCGGGGAACACCAGCGAAAGCACCATGCCGCGCTGCACGTTCACCCGGTAAGATTGCCAGTTCGCGGCCTCGAACTCACCGTAAATCGCCTCTTCCTGACGGTAGTTTTTGGCCACGCTGATGCCGGCGATGGTTTCTTTGATGGTGGCGTTCACCTTGGCCATGGCCTGCATCCCGCGGCGGGTCACCTGACGCATGACGCGCCGGAACCCGCTGGCCGTGAGAAAAAGGATGGGGAGAAAGAGAAACACCATCAAAGCCAGACGCCAATCGATGGTGAGCAACACCGCGGCCAGGATGAGCGCCTGAGCGAATTGAGAGGTCACGTCGGTGACCAGGGTGACGACATCGCCGAAGTCTTTTGTATCCGAGGTGATGCGGGAGACGATGCGCCCGGAAGCGAACTGATCGTAGAAGGATAGGTCTTGTTCGACCGCGGCGCGGAACGCGTCGGTGCGCAGGGTGAGCACCACATCGCCCAGAACGCGGGCCGTGAGTCGGCGCCGCCACCAGTTCGCGCCCCATGAAATCACGCCCGAAGCCAGCACGGCCAGAAAAAGCAAGGCCGTCACCAAAGTGGCGTCGGTGACCTGGATCAGATCGACCCCGCGGCCGACAATGATGGGCAAAGCCGCGCCGGCCAGCGCGATGAGCGCCAGCAACGCGCTGATGAGCAGCAGTCGGCGCAGATGGGGCCGGAAATATGCGCCCATGCCCAAGATCAGCTCGCGGTCGCTATACTGGCGGTCGTAAGCCTGAACGTCGAGGTTGGAGAAGAATCCCATGGTGGTCGCGTGGTCGACTACTCAGCAAAAATCCGTCGATAGGCCTCGGATGTCTCGAGAAGCTCTTCATGACTGCCCATCGCCGCGATGCGGCCTTTGCGAAGGACAATCACCTGGTCGGCCCAGCGAATCTGCGAGAGGCGATGCGTGATGATCAGCGTGGTGCGGCCATGCGCAGCCGCGTAGATGGCCCGCTGAATGCGATCCTCTGTGTCGCTGTCAATGGCCGAGGTGGAGTCATCGAGGATGAGAATGGCCGGATCGGTGAGAAACGCGCGCGCCAGGGCCAATCGCTGGCGCTGACCGCCCGACAGGGTGACCCCGCGCTCGCCGATAACCGTGTCGTAACCGTCCTTGAAGTTCATGATGAAGTCATGCGCCTGGGCCGCGCGCGCGGCCGCCTCGATCTCCTCACGCGTGGCGTCGGGCTTGCCAAAGGCGATGTTTTCGGCGATGGTGCGTGAAAAGAGAAAGATGTCTTGTTCGATAATGGAAATCTGCCGTCGCAGGGCCGCGAGGTTCCAGTCCCGCACATCCACGCCATCGATAAGCACATGACCCGATGTCACATCGTAAGTGCGATTAACCAGCTTGGCCAGCGTCGTCTTTCCCGAACCGGTCTGGCCAACGATGGCCACAGTCTGGCCGGGCAAGACCTCGAAAGAGATATGACTCAGGGTGGGCTCAGAACGATCTTCGTAGGTGAAATTGACATTGTGGAACTCGATATGCCCCCGCATTTTCTCGGCATAACCTTGCACATTCTGGTCGAGGTTGTTCTCTCGGTTTATCAATTCCAGGATGCGCCGCGCGGCCGAAAGGCCCGAAGAGACCTGTGAATAGGCGAACAAGGATACGAAGGTGGGAAAACCAAGCATTTGCAACAGACCGAAATAAGCCACCACATCGCCCACGCTGAGCAGGCCGCGATGGAAGAGAATCAGTGCATGAAGCAAGCCAAAAGCATTGGCCAGGGCCAAAAGAAGGAGGGGGAGGAAGCGGGCCTCGACATCGCCCTGGTGCACAAACGCGTCGCGGAACCGGCGCGCGGCTTGCTCGAAACGTTTCACCTCGGCCTCTTCCTGGGCCGCGCCTTTCACAATTTCGATGCCATCCAAAGCCTCGGCCAGCCGCGTGTTCATGGCCCCAAACGCCTGGCGCACGCTCGTTGTGATAGGCTGCAATTCATGCAGATATTGGGCCAGGGCCAGCATATAAAGGACGATATAAACCAGAGGCGTGAGCGCAAGCGCGGGATGATAGGCGCGCCCGCAACCACGGGCATGATCAAGAAAAAACTGGATCCCACCACCAAATTGATGCCGGGATTGAACATCAAGTTGATCTCGCGCACATCGTTGGTCGCGCGAGCCATGGTGTCGCCCACCGGTTGCAAGCTGTGAAAGGTCATGCTCTTGCCCAGCAAGCTGACGTAAAGCTCGTCGCGAATATCTCGTTCCAGACGCTGACCAATAAGCTCGGCGCCAAAATTGCGGCCAAATTGCAGCAAGCTGCGCAGCAACTGCGCGCCAATGATGAACAAAGCCGATCGAAGCAGGGCTGTGGTGTTGG
>JAADII010000145.1 GCA_013151415.1 Chloroflexota bacterium | reverse complement strand
TAGAAGCCCTCGGCGTGGAAGATGTCCTTGACGCCGATGGGAACGCCGAAGAGGGGCGGTCGCGTGGCCGGGTCGGGAAAGCGGGCCAGCAATTGTTGCGCGTGGGCCAGCAGGCGGTTGCGGCGGTCAGGCTCCGGCAACAGGGCCTGCACGGTGGGTTCGACCGCGTCGATGCGGTCGCACAGGTCGTCGATAAATTGGAGCAGATCGAGCTGCCCGCTGCGCAAGTCGCGCGCCAGCGCCGCGAGGGGAAGAGGATGGACGAGAGACATGGTGGATGCGGGAAAAGCAGATAGGGAGTGGTTTGACCAGATTTGACGGAAGCCCGAAGATATGTTAAGTTTTAGTCCGATGATTTTGTGTTCGCTATGGATTTCAGAAGTTCTGATGAAGAAATCAAGTCGTTTTCGCTTATTCGAATTGATTCGCGAAGTGCAAGCCCGAAACCTCGGTGTAGACCCTCAAGAAGTCATGAACGATATCCTTGAGGCGCAGCAAGCCGTGCGATCTGAACAGTCCGGTGATCAGACAACGCCATCCTCGCGCAGGGCCGAGATTTCGTCGGAGGAGTAGCCCAGGGAGAAGAGGATTTCGTCGGTGTGTTGGCCCAGGGTGGGGGGTGGAAGACGGTAGGTGGGCGGGGTCTCGGAAAGGTTCATGGGGTTGCCCACGACGCGAATCTGGCCCGAACGGGGATGCTCCATCTCCACCACCATGCCCCGCGCCAACACGTGCGGGTCGTTCAGGGCTTCGTCCAGGTGGTTGATCGCGCCGCAAGGAATGCCTAGAGGGCGAAGCAGCTCCAGCCAGTAGTCCGCGGGTTGGGTGCGGAAGATGGCTTCCAGCTCCTCGTGCAGTTCGTCGCGATGGGCCAACCGGTCGGAATTGGTGCGGAAACGGGGGTCTATGGCGATGGTGTCGGCAACGCCTAGCGCGTCGCAAAACTTGGCCCAGAGGCGCTCGGTGCCCACGCCGATGATGAATGGCTTGTCCGCGGCCTGAAAGGGTTCGTAGGGCGTGATGGTGGGGTGGCGGTTGCCCCGCTTGAGGGGGCGTTTGCCCGTGACCAGGTAGTTTGAGGCGATGTTGACCACCCAGGTGAGCTGGCTGTCCAGCAGCGCGGTGTCGATGTATTGGCCGCGGCCGGTCTGGTCGCGCACGCGCAGCGCGGCCAACGCGGCGATGACGGTGTAGACCCCGGCCGTGATGTCGCTCATGGGTCCGGGGAAGCGGATGGGCGGATCGTCCGGCCCGCCGGTGAGGGCCATGGTGCCCGATTCGCCCTGCGCGATGACATCGTAGCCGCTGCGACCGGCATAGGGGCCGGTCATGCCATAGCCGGTGATGGAGCAATAGATCAGGCCGGGATTGATGGCGCTGAGGGTTTCGTAGTCGGCCTCGAGGCGTTGGAGCGAGGCGATGCGGGGCTGGTTGACCAGGAAGATGTCGGTGTCGCGGATGAGACGATGGAAGATGCGCCGGGCTTCGGGCTGTTTGAGGTTGAGGGTGAGGCTGCGTTTGTTGCGATTGACGCTAAGAAAATACGCGCTTTCGCCGTTCGCGAAAGGCGGCCCCCACCCGCGGGACATGTCGCCCACGCCCGCGCGCTCGATTTTGATGACGTCGGCCCCCAGGTCGCCGAACATCATGGCCGCATATGGCCCGGCCATCGCCTCGGTCATTTCGATAACGCGAATGTCTTTGAGTGCGAGTTGGGTAAACATAATTGAATTTATTGGTATCAATAGCATGAAAGGAAAGCGATGAGGTGGTGGAATCGAGTGTAATCTCTGCGTTCTTGTGTGCTAATCAAATGCTTCCAGAAATTCTGCAAAAGCCAACAATTCAGCGCGAAGACGAGGCCAAAGTTTAGGTAAACTCGATATGAGATTCGCCATTCTATCAGGCGATAGATTTGTCGTGTATACGTTTCGCACCAAATGCCGAAACCGGCGAAGTTCATCTAAAGCTTGCATACTCGATTGCCCGATTACGGCGGGTCGCACATCCTCTATATCTTGCGCCATTTGTCTTAAGAGGTCACGATGCCAAGTCTTCCCGGCGGGAATTTGGCCATCCACATGCCTGGCAATAAGTTCAAACAATCGTTCCAGACCTGAATAAAAGCCATGCAGATTCAGAGCTGCGGAATCCAGATACGCAAATTCCTCCGGCCATCGGTGAGCATGAACCCAAGCATCTTGCGTTCGCTGCATCAGCCGTTCCAGATCCGGCAACTCTCCCCGAATGCGTTCAGCCAGCTCTTGATAAACTGTGCTCACATTTCTATCCCGTAACGTTCGATAGCTTTCCGTAAAGATGAAGTAGCTGATTCGATCTCGATCAAATCGACCGGTCGATCCCCAATTATCTCTTCCGCCAGACGCCAAGCCTCCCAGAAAGCGTCCGGAGCCAACCCCTCTACGGCCAGGTCGACATCGGAGTCCGGCGCGAACCACGCTGTATGAGCCAGAGAGCCGAAAAGCACGACACGCCGGGCATGAAAGCGCTTCTTGAGCACTGTAGCGAGTTCGCGAACGCGGTCTAACAGACGTTCGCGCTCCTGACGCTCTGTCGGGGTGAGCGCCTGAGGAGCTTGTCTCCTTCGGGCCGCCTGTAGATACGGCTGCCATTCCTCGCGGGTCAATTCCAAGGCTGTAGGCATGATCTCTTCGCCGATTATTTTTAGATAGTTGAATCACCAGATAGTATAGCTCGCATCTTGGACTTTGAACAAGCCTGTTCGGTCAAAAAAACTTGTCCCTCTTCATCTTGCCTCTGTTGTCTGGAGAGTTCAGGTCATATGGTCTGCATTGGAATCACGGATTCAGAATCCTGTTAGAGGGCACTGCCGGCATAGGAGCGAAAGAATGTTTGCTCCATCTCGTCCAGCGTCACCAGTCGCGCGGCCATCTCATCGGCCATGCGTTGAGCCGCCTCGGTGAAGCCCTCACGAGCGAACAAGACATATTGCACCATCCAGCCTTCCTTCACTTGTGGCATTCGTTGACTACGTCGAATCAAGTCTGCCAACACTTTGCGTCCGACCAAACCTTTGCCCCATTTCGCCTCGCCGATGAGCAGGCGTTTTTCGCGTCGATTCGCGGCCACGACATCGAGTTGCACGCTTACACCGCGCTCTCGTCGCCAATAGGAGCCTACGACTTCGGGATGGAAGTCCAATTCGTCCAGGGCCGCGCTGTCAAGAACCCATTCGCGACACAGATCTTCGAAAACATAGGCGCCGATGAATGCGCGCAGGTCTTGATAGATGCGCTTCACGGCGGCTGCAAGATAGCCCCGCTCGATGGAGGTGAGATGAGGAACTACAAAACGGTAGTAGAAACGCAGGAAATGGTCCTTGACGAAGTATCTTCCCTGGCGGCCGCCCCTACGCGATAGCACCGGATCGCGACGCTCGATCAGCTCCAATTCCTGAAGCACCTTGAGATAGTGCCCCAGACTATTCTCCGACACCCCGGCCATGCGCGCAATCTCGCTCCAGCTGTGGAAGCCGGCGGCAATGGCTGAAAGCACCGATTCGTAAACTTGAGGCTCCTTAAGTTGTTCGTGGAGGATCAATGCGGGATCGCTCAGCACGATGCTTCCCGGCGCAAAGCATTGTTTTTCCAAAGCCTGAACAAAGGTCGCTTCGCGTGTAAAGAGATCGAGATAGGCCGGGACGCCGCCGGTTACGCCATAGATAGCGACGCGTTCATCCGCCGGCCTCTCGCCGAACAACTCGTTCAACGAGGCGTAGGGTAAAGGACGCAGACGCAAGAGACTTGTGGCCCGGCCATAGAGCGGAGCTTGATAAGAGAGCACTTCGCGCTCCATCATGCCGAGTAGAGATCCGGTCAACGTTAGTTTCAACTGCGGTTTCTGAGAGAGATGATGGTCCCACACCTGCTGCAATACGCTGGTAATAGCCGGATTGTTGCGAATGAGGTACGTGAATTCGTCGATGACAATGAATTGTGGCTCCTGCGCTCGCGCCGCGACATCGCCAAGATAACGAAAAGCCGCTTCCCAGTCAGAGAAAGAGAAGTCCGAATGGAGTGGCGGCGCGCCGAATCGGGTCGAATATTGGATGAGGGCCTGGGAGAAACTGCGTAGTTGAAACGGCGCGCTGTGCGTGGTGGCCGTCCAATACAGGGCTTCTTCCAGTCCCCGCGTGTCCATGAAATGGGTGAGTAGACGCGTTTTTCCCACCCGACGGCGACCAAATAGGATCATCAAACCGGCGTCCGGCGAGCGATAAAATCGATCCAATGCAGACAACTCTCGATGTCGGTCAACGAATTTCATGGAACTTTCTCACTCTCACGACGCGTTCGAGACCACATTAACGTAGTCCGCTCAATGATTGCCGAAGCTATGTTACCGCGCGTGCATGGCCGCGTCAAATTCTATTGCTCCCTCCATTTGCCTCTTTTCGCCCGCGGCCAGGCCGCGCTGTGCGGCCGCGAAATTCGCCTGAGCGCGGCTTCTTATGATAGACTTTTGATCGTCGTTCGTCGGGTTCTCTCTCAACTCAACATCGTTTTTGCTATGACAGCCATCAAAGTCGATATTCGCCGCGGAGCCTATTACGATTCCGTGGTGCTTATGCAATTGCAAAGATCACTGGTCGCGTTGCCGGGCGTCCTGGACGCGGGCGTGGTCATGGGAACGCAAGCCAACAAAGACATCCTGGCGCAAAGCGGGTTGCTCATGGATGAAGCCAGGGCCGCGGGTGAAGAGGATCTGGTCATCGCGGTGAAAG
The DNA here is from genome assembly GCA_013151415.1 of Chloroflexota bacterium. Classification (GTDB taxonomy): domain Bacteria; phylum Chloroflexota; class Anaerolineae; order J102; family J102; genus JAADII01. The sequence goes on along the minus strand of JAADII010000145.1, from coordinate 5,429 downwards.
CCGAGGATGAAGCCGCGGCCGACGCGGCCCTGAAGCAAGTGGACGAGCTTCTGGCCAAACGTCGCGCGGCCGGCGAACAGACTTTTCGACCCAAGACCCTGGAATCGGCCGCGCAGATGCTGCCCGAAGCGCAATGGGTGCTGATCTCGGTTCCGGGCCAGTATGCGGCCGGGGTCGCGCGCGAGGCGCTACGGTTGGGCAAGCATGTGTTTTTATACAGCGACAATGTCTCTTTGGAAGACGAGATCGCTTTGAAAAAAGAGGCGACTTCCAAAGGGCTGCTGCTCATGGGGCCAGACTGCGGCACGGCCATCGTCGCGGGCGTGGGCCTGGGCTTCGCAAATCGCGTCCGCTCGGGCGCGGTGGGGCTGGTTGGCGCGTCGGGCACGGGTTTGCAGCAGGTCACTTCGCGCATCCATCAATTGGAGGGCGGCGTCACCCAGGCGTTGGGCACGGGCGGCCGCGACTTATCCGAACAGGTGGGCGCGCTCGCGGCTTTGCAGGGCCTGGATTTGCTGAGCCGGGACCCGGACACGCGAGTGATTGTGCTCATATCTAAGCCTCCCTCGCCGGCTGTGGCCGAGCGCTTGCTCAAGGTCGCGCGCGCGGCCGGCAAGCCGGTGGTGGTGGATTTCATCGGCTACGCGCCGGCCGACGGCGAACAGCAGCGCGATAATATTCATTTCGCGCACACCCTGGACGAAGCTGCGGCCCTGGCCGTGGACCTGGCCCAAGACCCCACCTGGACCCCCGCGCCTTTCGCGGACATCGTGCACGATTTCGAGCCGGGTCAACGTTATTTGCGGGGGCTTTTCTCGGGCGGCACCCTGGCCTATGAAGCGCTGCTCATCTTGCAGGATTTCGTGCCCGGCGTCTATTCCAACGTCCCTCTGGACCCGGCCTATAAGTTGGAGAACCCCCTGGAAAGCCGCGAACACACGCTCATCGATCTGGGTGAGGATGAGTTCACGGTCGGGCGTTTGCATCCCATGATGGACAATGATCTGCGCATCCGCCGCCTGCACCAGGAGGCCGCAGACCCCGAAGTGGCCGTGATTTTGCTGGATGTGGTTCTGGGCTACGGCGCTCATCCCGACCCGGCCGGCGATCTGGCCCCCGCGATTGCGGCCGCGCGCGAGCAGGCCGGTCGGCCTCTGGAGTTTGTGGCCGTGGTCGTGGGCACCGACGAAGACCCGCAAGACCTGGGCAAGCAGGTGGAGCAATTGGAGGCTGTGGGCGCGCGGGTGTTCACCAGCAATCAGGCCGCGGTGACCTATGTAGGCCATCTCTTGCGCCAATTGGGCGGCATGGCCGGGTTGCCGCCGGTTTCATTGGACGCGGTGCGCCCGCCTCTGGCTGTGGGCCTGGAATCTTTCGCCGAAAGTTTGGAGGCGCAGGACGCAAAGGTCGTTCATGTGGATTGGCGTCCACCGGCCGGCGGCAATGAACGCCTCGCAGCCATCCTGGCGCGGATGAAGGGGTGAAGTTGACGTCGCTTCGCGACTCGACCCATGTGGCCGTGGCCGCATCCCAATCGGGCTTGACGCCGGCTACAGATGTTCCCTCAATTCCTTTGCTGAAGCGGAGCATAGGTCTTGTGCTTGAGCGAACTACTGGTGCAGACCACATAGATGTCGTGTGGGCCATTGAAATCTCGAGACGCCATATAGACGCAATGATTGGACACGCTTATGATAACTAGTTGGGTGAAAAAGTTCATCAGAATCTGATAGCGCTGTATCAAAAACGGTCGCTTCGGATCACTCACATCAAATATGTTCAATTCGTTAAAACCTTCTCCCCCCCCTTCCTGCTGAGGAAACCCGGACAGGATGAACAATCGATTACCAACAACTTTCATGTCCAAATATGGCTTTTTCTCCAATAGTGTCAGACTAAGCCGCCGAGGCTGAAGTGGGTCTGTGACATCGATGATTTGCAGAAATGGTTGCTCGTTCTCATCCCAATCCAATCGATAAAGATAAGGCTCATTCACGACTATGTAGCCAAGCCCAAAGTAATCCTTCGTCATCTCCCATAATCGCTCATCGCTCATCTTCACGGGCTGGGTGGGATCGGAAATGTCGTAAATGGCCACCCCCAAAGACCATTCCTCTTCGCCCTGATCCGCCGTATACGCGCGTGAACCGCTTGCGACCAACAAAGATCCGGCCCCATAGCCTGCCACGTATTCCAAACGACGCTCGACCTCATTCACCCGAAAAATAGATATCGGAGCCTCGATCAAATCATCGATGTGTAGGTAATCACCCACCTTGAACACCTGAGTCGTGATCTCGTCCAAAGCCTTTTCAGGCCAACGCCCTTGCAAGGGCTCCCTCTCCCGATTCCAGTTCCCAAAGCTCACTATGGGTTTGATATCCCACATATTGGAAATGTCGTAAACGATCAGCTCAGATTTGAGATGTTGGTCCCACCACATGGCAAGTCCATACAATCTATCGCCATCCACCGCCAGGCCCATCCAACCCTCATCATCTGCGGGTAGTGGAATCTCGGCAATAGGCGTGAGCGCCAGGGGATTTCGAATGTCATATATAGAGATGTTCGGCGGGCCAAACACCGAATGTCGCCAAAATAGATTGTTCTCCGCTACTAGCAGGTCTGCTTCCGAAAATATATCTTGAACATCGGACGGAGAACGCGTCGATCCCAGGGTATTTTTACTTGAAACGGAAACGCGAGCATTCGTTAATGGCCCCGGGTAAGTCAATAGCCACGCGACCATCATGCCCAATGCCAAAATGCCGAGTGCGGTTTTCACTCTCATGCGCGTCCACTCCTTTGCTCTCGAGCGCGTTCAATGTCAATCATACCGAATCCACAGCCGGGGATGCTTGCTCGCGTCCCAGTATTCATTCGATGGGAAGTAGATGGCCTTATTCACACCCTCGTGTTCACCATAAAGGATGAAGGAAGTGTAGCCTTGCTGCACCAGTTCGGTCACATCGAATTCCAGCCACGTTCCCACATCCGTATAGTCCACATACAGACTATCCACCGGCTCGGTGCGGTCGTTCTCGCCTTTTGCGCCCGGCGTCTGCCAGTTGACGCCGCTTCGCGACTCGACCCATGTAGCCGTGGCCGCATCCCAATCGGGCTTGATGCCGGCCACGTGCACCGTGGTGGCGCCCCCGCTGACCGATTGGCCGATGAAGTAGATGCGCAGGTATGCATCATAAGGTATCTCCGACTCCGGTAAATAGACGTTGTCGAACCCAAGTAGGCTCGACATGACTTCGTTGTCTGTGCTATTGGTGCGCACATAGAGATATGGGAAACTGCCATGAGGCGTGGGTTGCTCCCAATTGGTGGTGACGATATAAGTGTCCTGGCCACTCTCATAACCGGCCGTTCCATGTTGGAGCGCCTTCGCCCGAGGAAACATGCCATCGGGAAGATCTTTGAGCGCAATAATTGTCTCAGGAACCTGATTATACCACACCTTGAAATCATCCCAATAGGCCACTTCGTCATAGCCGTTGTTGATGCCAAAACGCGTGAACATGCGCACGATGGAGATGGTCTTGGTCGAAAGGCGTTTATTCGATGTCACCCCCATGTGGCCTTTCGAAATTGAAACAAACTACAAATTATAAGACGCCTAAACACCGAACGCTGTGCGTTTATCGAAATACCGTTACATCAGCACATCCAGCATCTGAATACACGAATATTTTCCTCTATTATCCCCCCCCTCCGTTTTTTGTCAAGAGGCTTTTTGCGCGTTTCTTCTACGATTTCCATACGATATCGGATTGTAACCACTTTCATTGTGAAATAAATGCTGTAGGATTTTGCACGTTTTCTCGAGTTTTCACCTGTTATCGTAGATATCGAGAACCTGTTCTCCGAGTTTGCGTCTTCTCGCCCGCGGCCAAGTCGCTCTATGGGGCCGCGAAATTCGCCTGAGCGCGACTTCTTGTGATAGACTTTGATCGCTGTTCGTCGGGCCTCTCCCAACTCAACATCGTTCTTGCTATGACAGCAATCCGAATCGATTCTTGTCGCGGAGTTTATGACGATTTCGCGACGCCTATGCAATTGCACAGAGCACCCGTTTCACCATCCACTGTAGCTTCCCTGAAAAAGGTTCAACGTGGAGACGCGGAGCGCGCAGAGGAGAAAAAATCGAGAGGTTTAGCGTCTCCTCTCGTCACGAAATTCGTTCGTCTCGGATTTTCTCTGCATCCTTCGCTTACTTGCGGTGAAATCGCTTTTTTCAGGAGAGCCATTTTTCGATAGTCTCCCCGCCAGGCGTTGACGTTTTCCTGACGCGAATTCGACGAAGAAAAGGCCAAGAAGTTCGTGTTCATTCGCTCAATTCGCGTCTGTTTCCTGTCCGAACGGGAGGATCAACGCTCAAGAGGGAGACTCCCCATTTCCCCAAATCCATACAAAAGGACGGCTATCATGGACATCAATCAGGCGAACACGGAAGCCACCACGCGCATGATCGAGGCGCGGCCCGTGTTGGTGGGCATGGGCAAGGCCATCGATGTGATTCCCGGCATGAGGGAGAATTTGTTGCTTCATGCCGGACCGCCCATCACCTGGGAGCGCGCGTCCGGGCCGCTAAAAGGTGCGATCATCGGCGCGCTGATCTTCGAGGGCAAAGCCAAAGACGCGGCCGAGGCCGAGGCCCTGGTCACGTCGGGCGAGATCGAGTTGGAGCCGTGTCATCATCATCAAACCGTGGGGCCGATGGCGGGCGTGACTTCGCCATCCATGGAAGTGTATATCATCGAAAACAAAACGCATGGCAATTTCGCCTATTCCAACCTCAACGAGGGGTATGGAAAGGTGCTTCGCTACGGCGCTTACGATGAGAGCGTGCAAGAGCGATTGCGCTGGATGCACGATGTGATGGCGCCGGTGCTGCGAGAGGCCATCGAGGCCAGCGGCGGCATCGATATCAAGGCGCTTCTTTCCGAGGCGCTGCACATGGGCGACGAGGGGCACAATCGCAACAAGGCCGGCTCCATCCTCTTTCTCAAAGCCCTGGCCCCCCATATCGCCCGCGTCGCGCCCGATTCGCAAACGGCCGCAGACATCCTCAAGGCCATCGGCGACAACGCGTTGGCCGTGTTGAACCCGGTGATGGCCGCATGCAAGGCCATGGCCGACGCGGGTCATGGCGTCGAGGGGAGCACCATCGTCACGGTCATGGCGCGCAACGGCACGGATTTCGGCATCCGCATTAGCGGCATGGGCGACCGCTGGTTCACCGCTCCGGCCGAAATCCCCAAGGGACTCTACTTCCCTGGTTTCAGCGCAGAAGACGCGAACCGCGACATCGGCGATAGCACCATCACCGAAACCGCGGGCATCGGCGGCTTTGCCATGGCCAGCGCGCCGGCCATCGTCACCTTTGTCAGCGGCACGCCCCAGGATGCGATCAACGCCAC
>JAADII010000173.1 GCA_013151415.1 Chloroflexota bacterium | reverse complement strand
CCATGGTCATGTGGGGTTTGATGTCCAGCGCGGCGTGCAAATGGCGATAGTAGGTCTCGTTGTCCTCGCCTTTGATCGCGAAAACGGGAATTTCGAAATAGGAAACCAGAGCCGCGGCGATGTCGTCCTGCGTGGAAAGCGGGTTCGAGGCCGTTAGCGCCACTTCAGCGCCGCCGGCCTGCAAGACGCGCATCAGATTCGCTGTTTCGGCCGTCACATGCAGGCAAGCCGCCAGCCTCATGCCCTCCAGCGGCCTTTCCTTGGCGAAACGCTCCTCCAATTGGCGCAAGACGGGCATTTCTTTGGCCGCCCATTCCATACGAAACCGGCCGCGTTCGGCCAGATTGATGTCTTTGATGTCATAGTTTTTGATTTTTGCACTCATAACGACGTGATGCTCCTTGAGGGTGGATAATTGGGTACTGGGTATTTATTGGATACTGGATACTGGGTATTGGGATATTGAGGTGATTTTGGTGTGGGTGAAGATATTTTTGGGTAAATGGGATCGAGCGGCGTCGGGGAGATTATGAATCGTTTTGGCCGTTCAATAGGTCTGTCAATATGGGGCTGTCGCCGAAGTTCTCGCGATAGCGAGCGATGAATTCCGTCAATTTGTAATGGTGATTTTGGGTGCCGACGTGCTCGATGACATAAACCGCGGCCGTATTGGCCAGCTTCAAGGTGGTGGGCCAGTCGTAACCGCGCGAGAGTCCGGTGAGCAGGCCGGCGCGAAACGCGTCGCCCACGCCGGTCGGTTCGACCACGGCTTTGGCCTTCGCGGCCGGCGCGTGGTGCTCTTCCTCACGCGTCAACACACTCGATCCTTTGGCTCCCCGCGTCACCACCAGCGCATCCACATGCTGCAACAACCCTCGTTCATCCATCCCGGACAATTTCTTGGCCATCTCGAGCTCATAATCGTTCACCGTGAGCACGGCCGCACCCTCCAGGCTTTCCATGAATTCGTCTCGGTCGATGCGCGCCAATTGTTGACTTGGGTCATAAATGAATTTTATGTTGAGATCCCGGCACTCCTGAGCATACTTCACCATGGCCTCGGGGTCATTGGGCGAGATGATCACCCAGTCGATCTCATCCACCGGCAAATCGTGAAAGCTGAGTTCCCGCGCGCGAGCCATGGCGCCGGTGTGAAACGAGGCGATCTGATTATGCGCCTGATCGGTGATCACGGTGAAGGTGGCCGTGAATTCGTCTTTGTAGACCGCGGTGAGCGAAGTGTCCACGCCCACGCTTTCCAGCCAGTCGCGATAGTCCTCGAAATCGAGGCCGGCCGCGCCCATCAGCTTGGGACGATTGCCCAACAATGCCAGACTATAGGCGATGTTGGGGCCGCAGCCTCCGCGATGGCGCTCTTTTTCATCGACAAGAAAACTGACGGAGAGATTACCCACATGCTCGGGCAAGATGTGGTCTTTGAAATAGCCCGGGAATCGCATCAGATAATCCCAGGCGATGGAGCCGGTGACAATGATGGACATGGGTGTTTTTGTGCGTATTGCGTGGGGAGAGTGCGGTGCAATGAAAAAGTTGAAATTCCAAAAGAAGGGTTCAACGCAAAGGCGCAAGGGGCGCAGAGAAGGAGAATAGAAGCTCTTATCGTCCCATCGTCAGGTGGGGCCGAGGAACCGGTCGGGGAGAAGGATTACGGTCGGAAACGAGAAGCCGTCTGGGCCTGGTCAACGTAATCCAGCACGCCGGTGAGGTCGGGGAGGGTGAGATGCGCGGCCTGGGCCACTTCGGGTCGGGAGGGGCGCACCGCGATGGCGTGACCCACCTCCTGAAACGCGGGGATGTCGCCCCCGCTGTCGCCCACGGCCAGACAAGTTTCCGGCTCGACCCGCCACCGTTGCAAGATGTCGCGGACGATCTCGGCCTTGCCGCCCCACGGCACGCGCACGGTCATGGTTCCCAGCAAAACCCGACCATCATGATCGAGTTCGTTGCAGATGTACTCGACCGCATCCAGATCGGCCGCCACATCCTCGACATGGAGGTTGAAGCCGGAGCTAAGCAGGATGAAGGGGATGCCGCGATGGTGAAGACCCTGAGCCAGCTCGTGTGCGCCCGGAACATAGGGATTTTGGCGCAGGATGGCTTTGATCTCGGCCACCGAGCGGCCGCGCCACTCGCCCGCGTCGCGCTGCGCGAATTCATCGTAGGAGATGCGTCCGGCCAAAAAATCGGCCAGATGGCGCTCGCCCGCATCCAGGGTGCCGAGATGGCGATGAAGATAGATGTAGGGGTCGCGTTCCTCCTTAATGACGCCGTCCACGTCGAGGATGACAAGCTTGATGGACATGGGAGACCGGTTGCATCTTACTCGAGCTCGCCGCGAATGCGGGCTTCGGCGCGTTCTTTGGCCGCTCGCAGGGATTCGGTGAAGGGCGGGTAACATATACCCTCTTCGGTGATGATGCCGGTGAGATAGCGGTGAGGCGTGATGTCGAAGGCGGGGTTGTGAACGGGCACATTGTCCGGCGCGATCTGTTTGCCAAACACGGTGGCCACTTCCTCCCACCCGCGCTCTTCGATGGGGATGTGCGAACCGTCGGGCAAGCTGAGGTCGATGGTCGAGGTGGGCACGACTGCATAGCAGGGGATGCCGTTTTCCTGCGCGACCACGGCCAGCTTATATGTGCCGATCTTGTTGGCGACATCGCCATTGGCCGCGACCCGATCCGCGCCGAAGAGCACCACGTCCACCTTGCCTTGCCACATGAGCAACCCGGCCGCGTTGTCGGCGATGAGGTGCATGGGGATTTCGTCCCGCATGAGCTCCCAGGCCGTGAGCCGCGCGCCCTGCAATCTCGGCCGGGTTTCGTCCACCCAAACATGGATCTCTTTCCCGGCCTCATGCGCGGCGCGGATGACGCCCAGAGCCGTGCCGTAGTCCACTGTGGCCAATGAGCCGGTGTTGCAATGATGGATGATGTTGGCGCCATGAGGGATGACCTGCGCGCCGTAACGGCCCATGCGTTTGTTGATTTCGATGTCCTCGTTGGCCAGGCGTTCGGCCTCATCCAGGAGTCCCTGGCGAATCGCGTCCACATCGGCCCCTTGCTCGGCCAATGCTTCTGCGCGATGAAGCAAGCGGGTGGTCGCCCAAGTGAGATTGACCGCGGTGGGTCGGGCCGCGTCGAGCGTGGCCTTGGCCTGTTTCAAATCGGCCAGCAGCGTCTGAGCGTCTGTAGCCGGGCTGAGACGAGCGGCCAGGGCCATGCCATAGGCCGCGGTCGCGCCAATGGCCGGCGCGCCGCGAACATACATCTCTTTAATCGACCGCGCCACCTCCTCGACCGTGGTGAAATCCGCGATCTCATAAACCAGGGGAAGCTGGCGCTGGTCGATCATGCGAACCTTGCCATCTTCCCACCAAACCGTGCGCGTGTGAGTTTTCATAGGCGTGCCTCGTGATGAATGCTGGATTTCCTGAAAAAAGCTATTCCACCGCTGAGTTCGCTGAGAGCGCAGAGAAAAGTGGGCGTTTTAAGAGAAAAGCATGGCTCAATTCACCTCATTTTCCTTTCTGCGTCCTCCGCGTGCTCGGCGGTGAACCTTTTCTCAGTGAAGCCAATGCTGGACGATCAACATAAGACGACGAGACGATGGTCGGCGGGCAAAGAAAAACGCGCCGCAAGGGGCGCGTCGTTTTTGCCTGAGCCTTAGCTCTCATCTTCCAGGTGTGTTGCGCCACCTGCCGGAATTGGCACCGTTCCATACGACCGAAAGCGACGCCGTGGCCGCATGAAGGTTGCCGGGGGGTCTGCGGGCCGGTCCCTCGCCCCCTCTGGATGAGAATCCAGTGCATATTGAACTGTCAAAATGCAAATACCGAGTCTAACACAGGCGTCGATGACTGTCAAAAGACTTTTGCTAAAAAACGCTCAAACGCGGGTGATATAAGCGCCGGTCTCGGTGTTTACGCGAATGATGTCGCCCTCTTCCACAAAAAGGGGCACCTGCACGCGCAAACCGGTCTCGGTGGTGCACCATTTGGTGGGCGCGTTGGCCGTGTCGCCGGCAAAGCCCGGTTCGGCCTCGACCACTTTCAAGTCCACGGTGCTGGGCAATTCGATGTTGATGGGTTCGCCCTGGTAGGTTTCCAGCTTGATTTCCAGACCATCGGTGAGATATTTGACGCCATCGCCCAATTGCTCGGTCTTGAGCATGACCTGTTCGTAGGTCTGGTTGTCCATGAAGTAATAGAAGGCGTCGTCGTGATAAAGGTATTGGACCTTGGCGTGATCCAGGCGCACATCCTGGACGCGCGCGCCGTTGGGAAAGGTCTTTTCGATGGTCGCACCGCTGCGCAGGTTGCGGATTTTCACGCGGATGGTGGCGCTGCCGCGGGCCATTTTACGGTGTTCGTAATCCAAGACTTTGTACAATTCGCCATCCAACTCGAAGATGACGCCTTTGCGAAGTTGTTCAACGCCGATCATGCAAGGGACTCCTTGGGATGAAATGTTTGCTTTTATCTGGGTATTTGGGTATTGGATATTGGGTGCTGGGTACTGGGTACTGGGTATTGGGTATTGGGTATTGGGTATTCTGACATGTTCCCGGATAAGAGACGCCCACTATCTAATACCCAATATCCAACCGCCATTGTAGGATGATCGAGGCGATAGGTCAATTCGAGCTTCGTTTCAAAATCTGCGCCGCGGGTGCAATGCAGCTCAGCATGAGTTGGAAAGGGCGATGAGCGCGTCGAGCTTGGCCAGGGCCGCGCCCGATTCGATGCTTTCGCGGGCGCGGGCGAGCGCCTCAGGCCAATCGCCATCCTCCACGGCCAACACCGCGGCCGCATTGAGAAGCACGATGTCGCGCTTGGGTCCGCGCTCTTTATCGGCGAGGATGTCGCGCAGGGTGGCTGCGTTTTCTTCGGGCGAGCCGCCCAGCAAATCCACCAAATGAGCGCGTGGAAAACCCACATCCAGCGGATCGAATTCGAAGGTGCGCACCTCGCCATGCAAGAGATGGCTGACCCGATTCACGCCCGTGGTGCTGAATTCGTCCAATCCGTCCGCCCCATGCACCACAAAGGCCGCTCGCAGACCCAAACGTCCCAACACATGGGCCAACGGCTCGGTGAGAGCGGGGTCGAATACGCCGATGACCTGATGGGTTGCGCTGGCCGGGTTGGTGAGGGGGCCGAGGATGTTGAAGATGGTGCGCACGCCCAATTCGCGGCGGGGGCCAATGGCGTGTTTCATAGCCGGATGGTGTTGCACCGCATAGAGAAACCCAATCCCCACCTCGTCGATGCACCGACCCACCTGCTCCGGCGTGAGCTCGAGGTTGACGCCGAGGGCCTTGAGCACATCCGCACTGCCTGATCTGGAAGTGATGGATCGGTTGCCGTGCTTGGCCACAGGAACGCCGCAACCCGCGACTACAAACGCGACCGTGGTGGAAATGTTGAAGGTGCCGCTGTGATCCCCGCCCGTGCCGCAGGTGTCCACCAGTTGGCCGCTATAGCGATGATGCACGACGATGGCGCGCTCGCGCATGGCCCGCGCGCTGCCCGCGATCTCATCGATGGTCTCGCCCTTGGCCGCCAGCCCAACCAGATAGCCGCCGATCTGCGCGGGCGTAGCCTGGCCGCTCATGATTTGGGTCATCACTTCGTAGGCTTCCTCTTCGGTCAAATCCTGCCCGCGAATCAGACGGGCCGTGGCTTCTTTAATGGGCATAAGAAGACCTCCTAAATTTGCAGGAAATTGGCAAGAAGTTGTTTCCCGCCCTCGGTGAGGATGCTTTCAGGGTGAAATTGCACGCCAAAGCAGGGATGATGACGATGTCGCATGGCCATGACCTCCCCCTCGGCCGTGAACGCGGTGAGGACGAAATCGGATGGGAGGGGTTCCTGAACGATGAGGGAATGATAGCGCGTGGCCTGGAAAGGGGTGGGGATGCCGCTGAAAAGGTCATCGCCTGTGTGATAGACGGGGCTGACCTTGCCGTGCATGAGCCGCGGAGCGCGGGTGACCACCCCGCCGAACACATGACCCATGCACTGATGTCCCAGACACACACCCAATATTGGCGCGCTCTCATAAAACGCCAGGATGACGTCGTTGGAAACGCCCGCGTCGGTCGGTTCGCCGGGACCGGGCGAGATGACGATGTGATCGGGCGCCAGGGCTTTGAGTTCCTCGACGGTGATCTCGTCATTGCGCCACACTCGCACCTCCGCGCCCAACTCACCCAAATACTGCACCAGGTTATAGGTAAACGAATCGT
>JAADII010000151.1 GCA_013151415.1 Chloroflexota bacterium | reverse complement strand
GCACGCCTTTGGGGATGCGCGCGCCCAAAGAAGCGAACTTCTGCGGCTCTTTGAGGAATTCGACCACCTCGGCCAATTCCTGTTTGGCCTCCTCCGCACCGGCTACATCATCGAAGGTGACGGTGGGTTTGTCGCCGGTGAACATCTTGGCCCGACTCTTGCCAAAAGAGAATGCCTGATTGCCTGCGCCTTGCGCCTGACGCATGATGAAGAGGAAAAACGCGCCGATGAGCACGATGGGCAAAATCGTGCCCAACAACATGCCCCAATTGGCCCAGCGACTGGGCGCAGAGAACGTGATCTCCACGCTCTGCAATTGTTCGGGCGAAACGCCGAGTAGGGTGAGGGTGTCGGTCAGGTTGCTGTCCGGCTCAATGCGACTACGGCCAATGCGGCTGTCATTTTTGTAGGTGATCTTCAGTTCGCTGCCAATGACATGGATGGCCGCGACTTCGTCGGCATTGATTTGCTCGACAACTTTGTTTAGATCGTAGATTTCGGTTTCTTGGGCAACCTGATTGGTGCGCGAAATCGATGTAAGCAAGAACGCGCCGATTGCGGCAAGAATGATCAAATATACTAAACCGTTGCGAAGGGAAGGTGGACCCATGAGTATTTTCTAGACAAAAGGGTGAGAGGAGATGTTTGAAGCGCCCAACGATGCACGCATCGTCTCAGCGCCCGGACATATATGAAATCGGCTTTGTAAATAGCGTCCGAAGTCGAAGGTCCGACATGGGTCGGACAGATCATATGGTGATGAGCGACCAGACCAAGATAGACCATAGGACCAACATAGACCAAAAGGCCCATCGTCTATTTTGGTCTACTTTGGTCGGCGCACGCGATTTTCATCCATATCGGAGCGGGCTGGCCCGCCGTCGGACTGCTTGTAAACAAAGATATTTTACCATAGTTTGACGGGGATTTGTATGTTATCGTTACCAAGAAGATGAAGAGCGCATGAGAACCGGCCAGAGGGTTTAATATCGAGAGGATGGCGTCGCGCTCGCCCATCTGTTCATGCTCAAGGCGCGAGGGCGCTTAGCGTACCATTCTTTCTCGGTCTCCGTCATAATAAATGCAGGTCGATTTCAATCCTTCGAACAGGAGGTTTATCCAATGAAAAGAAAATCTCGCTTTCTCATGGCGATAGGGTGCGCTTTGCTCGCGTTTCTGCTGTTGGGAACGGTTGCACTGGCCGAGAGTCCGGTTATGCCGGAGGAGGCCGAAGCCGTGTTCGCGGGTGAAGTGGAAGTCAAGCCCGATGAAGTGGTGGGCGTTTGGGTCATTGCTGGCCGCGATGTTATTGTCACCTCGCAAACGCGTATTCTGCCTTCGCCAGACGAGGTTCAGGTGGGCGACGTCGTGCGCGTGGAGGGCAAACCGCGCGAGGATGGCTTTTACGCCCGCGTGATCCTGAAGGCGGATTCTCGGCCCTCGCATCTTCGCGTTGTGCATGGCAAGATCGAGGCCATGAGCGATGCGCAATGGACCATTGGCGGGCGCGTGGTGCTTATCGATGAAAACACCCGCCTTACAGGCGATGAACCCGACGTGGGCGATTGGGCTGTGGCCAAGGTCGAAAAAACAGAGGCGGGCCTATTGGCCAAGAGCATTCTGGTCAAGGACTGGCGTCTCGATGAACGCGAGGTGAAATTGCGTGGGGTGGTGCAAGCCATCGACAATGATGTGTGGACGGTGGAAACGGCGGATCGGCTAGTGATGGTATACGTGACGGACGCGACGCGCATCATTGGTGATCCTGTAGTGGGTGACAAGGTGGGCGTGAAGGGCTACGCGCGTGAAGACGGTTCGGTGCTGGCTCGCCTTATCGTCAAGCTTGGCCAACGCGACGAACGCCTCGCTTTCGCCGGGTTTGTGACCGAGATCATGGCCACGCCCGAGGTCTTGCCGCCAACATGGGTGTGGAAAGTGGAGCGCCCCGCGTTTGAGGGTCATGAAGCGGCTATGTGGCTTGTGATGGTGACTGAAGACACGCGCACAAACGTCCCGCCCAATGAAGTGCAGCTGGGGGACTGGGTCAAAGGTTGGGGGGTGAGCGCGTCCGTGGCCGAAGACATGATTTTGGCCAAAGCGGCGTTTGTCACCCGACCGCCTTTGGTGCGATTCTCGGGTGAGACATTGGCGACGCCTGACCCGCCGGATTATCCCTTGGGCGTATGGCAAATCGGTGAATATGTCGTGCATGTTGGCGAAGACGCTCGGATTGTAGGCGAGCCGCCCCAAGTGGGTGAGCAAGCGGGTGGATATGGGTCTCTTCGCCCTGATGGCGGCATCGACGCCCGCTTGCTGGCCAAATTGGCTGTAACACCTTGATGAACGTTCAAACGAGGTGAGTCGTAAACCAAGCGGCTCACCTTATGAAATCGCTGCTCGCCATATGATCGTTGCATTTTTGCCTGCCGCCCGGTTCGACGCCGCGCAACTGGCCGATGTGATCAACGCCAGTTACGCGGCGCATCCCTTTCCCGTTCATTTTAGCCCGCGACATTATGAAACGTTTGTGCGCGTGCACGATATTGACCAACGTCTTTCGGTGGCGGCGGTGTGCAAAGACGAGCTGGTGGGCCTGGTGCAACTGGGCCGCCGCGGCGATCAAGGATGGGTGGCCGCACTGGGCGTTCGCCCCCAATATCGACGCCGCGGCATTGGCCGCGGTTTGATGGAGCTCGTGACGCAACGAGCGCGCGACGCGGGCCTCAAGCGCCTTCGTCTGGAGGCGCTGCAACAAAGTGAAAGCGCAATTCGCTTGCATCTCAACCTGGGTTGGCGCATTGAGCGCGAATTGCTTGTTTGGCGACGGCCTGCAGAACAGGGATATTTGCCCATCCCTCGCGAGCTTTTGGCGCCAATTGAGCCGCGAGCGTTTTTGGCTATCTCTCGCTCTTGGCGCGATCAGCCCCCATGCTGGCAACGTGAGCAGACTGCTCTCGAACATTTTGCGGATCGGGGGATGTTGGGCTGGGCCATTGTGCGAGAGGGCCGGCCGGTCGCGGGTGTTCTGACTTTTCCCCCACGCCACGAGGAAATGATGTTGATGGACGTGGCCGTCGAGCCTGAAATCGGCATTCGCAGCGCAGGAAGACCACTGATTCAGGCTCTACACCTTAAATTTCCAGGCGTCGCCACCGTCCTCAACAACGAACCGGTGGATTCTTTCTTAAATCCCCTTTTCGCGGCCATGCAATACCGCGTGATCGCCCGACGGTATGAAATGATTCGGGATTTACGTGAATGATCCTTATCTTGTTGCGGCGTTTTTACGATAATACACCGGTGTGGGCAACGCTTGCTTTAAGGTGGGCACGGGCGGCGTCGGCGTCGGCTTGATCAGGCGAGGAACGCGCGATTTCTTGAGCCGCAACACCTGTCCCGGTCGCAGCTTGGTGCGCTTGAGACCGTTTAGCAGACGCAGTCGCCAAATGCTGACGCCGCACTTTTTGGCGATGGAGCGCAATGTGTCGCCCGACTTGACGCGATAAACCGCGCCGCAACGATTCATCCGCATTGCTTTGGGGTTTGGTCGCGGCGATGCACTCAAGGCGATCGGTGAATTGGCGTGGTCGTTTGCATTGGCTTGCACTTGTTTTTTGGACGCCTGAATTGACGCAGCCCACGCGATCGACGGCGTGGAGGCCAGCGTCAATAACACCATTGCAACCAAAAGAAGCAGCCAATGCCAGAGACGAACTGTTTGGATCATTGTCTCGCCTCCTGGCGGGATGTCGCGCCCAGCCCCTGCGCGGGGCCAGACGCTTTCTTCGTGAGAAAATGGGGGATGAGGAAAACGCCTCTCATGCAGACCTATGTTGCTTCGAAAACAACGAATGGTTTTATGGGAGGGCGTCTTGCGGGCGTCATGCACCCCGGGGGAGGCGCGTGCATGACGCCCTACGCTCCGCGGTTAACGTTGTATCAATGCGAAGTAAAGGGGGATGGCGAGATCCACATCACTGACCGAAACCGGCCCGTATGTCTCACCGTCGGGGAGCGCTTGAATCTTGTACCAAGGTTTTGCATTGGGCGACGCGGTCTTGTCGCTCCAACGATATTCAGCGCCGGTGGGCGCGTTTTGGGCGGGGATCACCGTCGAAACCTGTTGATATGGGCCTTCTGCGCTCCATGAACGCAGCACAATGAAGCCTTCGATATCTTCGGTTTCGCTCAACGTTTGCCAGCGAATTTCCACGCCGTCTTTTTTGGCTATCGCTTGCAAATTGGCGATCTCCACTGCTGTGGGCGCTACATAACCAAAGTTGTAGCCGTCGTATAACTGAGCGTCAGCCACGTTGACCTGAATCGGCGCGGCAGTGGTGCGCGTCATGCCAGGTATTTGGGCGGGCGAGGAGACGCTATACGTCCCCGGCTCCAACGCGGGAATGATGTACTGTCCATTGATATCAGAGACCGCGTTATAAATAGCGCCGGTGTTCAGGTTTTCTGCCGTGACCAGCACGTCGCGCACACCCCATGTTTCATTTGGGTCTTGTAAGCCGTCACCGTCGACATCGCCGAAGATAGCGCCGGCAATGGCGCCCGTGGAGGGAAGGGGCAGATTGACGTTGGTGTCGGCCACTCCTGCCGAGACCGTAATCGCAGCTGTCACCACCTCTCGAACGGAGAGCAAATGCATTGCAGCGGCCGCGGACCCGGTCTGGACAATGTAGGAGCCGGGAGCCAGGTTGGGAAATCGATAAAGACCGAAGGCGTCTGACGAACCGCTTTGGAGGAAGTTGGCGTTTGCATCCAAGAGCGTGATGGTTTGATATGGTCGTTCAGGCTCGCCCGTTTCAATGATCTCGTTTCGGTTGGCGTCGTCCCAGACTCGACCGCCGATAAAGCCCGTGGCCGGATCAATCGGCCCGTAACCCATGTCATTTGCAAAAGTGGGGCCACACGAGGCAAGGGCGACAACCTGCGGTTCGTTCGCGGTGGTGAGATAACGCCCTTGACTCCACAGCGCACTTTCATTGACATCTACGCGATACTTGGTGGCCTGCATATTATCGAACTGATAGCGTCCGTTGGCGTCGGTGGTGACAAAGGTGACATCATTCGGATCGGTGGTGCGCACGAGGGCCACCTCGACGCCGGAAACGCCCGCTTCGGAGCCATCCCAAAGGCCATTGCGATTGTCGTCTTGCCACAAATATCCCGCCAGCGAGGGCGGCGCGCATGTGGGCGTAGGCGTGGGAGTGGGCGTGTTGGTGGGAAGAGGCGTATTCGTGGGGGTGGGTGTTGGCGTGGGTGTGTTGGTGGGAAGGGGCGTGGGTGTTGGCGTGGGCGTGTTGGTGGGAAGGGGCGTGGGGGTGGGGGTGGATGTCGGAGGCGTTCCCGCACAGGCGGCCAATGCAGCCTGGGCATTGACAAGGCCCTTTCCGTAGAACGCATCGTAGCCCGGATCGCCGAGATCGGTGGTTGTTGTTTCGATGCAGGCGCGCACATCGGTCACTGTGAGCGTCGGATTGGCGCTGAGCAGAAGCGCGGCCACCCCCGCCACATGAGGCGCGGCCATCGAGGTGCCGTTTGCAAAGGAATAAGCGCTTCCGCCCGACGCGGTCCAATAAGTGCTATAGATCGTGGCGCCTGGCGCCATGACATCGACATTGGGGCCGTAGTTGGAAAGGGTCCAGCGGTCGCCGGCGTAAGTGGTGGCGCCAACGCCAATGACATTGCTGTAAGCGGCCGGATATCGAGGCGCGTCCGTGTCTTCGTTGCCGGCCGCGGCCACAACCACGACGCCTTTGCTGATTGCGTAATTCACCGCGTCGCTCAAGGTGATGGAGTCCACCGAGCCAGTGAGGCTGAGGTTGATGACATCGGCGCCATTATCAGCCGCCCAGCGTATGGCCGAAGCGATTTGGCTGTAATAGCCGGTTCCCTGATCATTGAGCGCTTTCAACGGCATGATTTTCGCCTGTCCTGCAATGCCTGCAATGCCGATGCCGTTGTTTATGCCGGCCGCGGCAATGCCGCTTACATGGGTTCCATGCCAATTGTCGTCGGTGGGGTCCGCATCGTTGTTTACAAAATCCCAACCAGGGACAAGCCGCCCCGCGAATTCAGGATGAGCCACGTCGATGCCGGTGTCGATAATGGCGATGACCACGTTTGGGTCACCGAGGGTGTAGTCCCAGGCGCCTGGCGCCTGAATCTGTTGAGGCCCATACACCAGCGATGGATTGTTGTAATATGGATCATTAGGCGTGAACGCGGCCACTGCCAACGCGTCTGGCTCGACATAACGAACCGCCGGGTTCTTGCTCAAGTTTTGCAGCGCTTCGTCAACCCGAGTGTGCGGAACTTCGAGCACCACAAACCCCAGGGCTTTGTCCCGCTTGATCTCCACGGCGTTGAATCCTTCGATGATGCCTCCAAGTCCACATGCTATGCCGTTTTCCGCGCATCCAACGATGATGCGCTCGCGCTCTATGGCGCCTGGCTGCTGGTCGCTCTCGGCCGCCACGCGCAAGATGCTTAGTAGCAGCATTAATTGGACAAGTACTAAAATGGTAAGAAAACGGCGCATATGGTGCATCATCTCAACTCGATGGAGATTGTCGCGACCTTGCGATCGCGAATTGGAAATGTTAGGATGAATTCCGAATGATCTGCACCAAATCGTTTCCCGTCACTGTTTTGGGGAGAAGGGTGACTAATCCCTGCCGCAAAGTGGGGCGTTGTCGGTCGTGATCAGAGAGAATAGTAAGGGCGATGATTCGTAAGGGTTTGGAATAATTTTGCAAAGCGGTGATGGCGCTCAGGCCGTTATTGCCTGGCATGGCCAGATCAACGAGAACGACGTGGGGGGACGTTTTTTCGCTCTTTTCGAGCGCCTCTTCACTGGTCATGGCTTCGCCAACAAGCTGCAAGCCATCCAGCGCTTCGATGAGCGCCGCCAAACTACGGCGCACGGCCGCATGAGAAGCCACCACGAGCACTCTCGTGGGTTCATCGAGTTCGAGGTCGGAGGAGCCGTTATTGGACGTCAATGACGGGGGGAAGAGAATTGGGGGGAGATCGGATTGGGGGAAGGAAGCGTACATGTGCGCCATTGTGGTCTTTTCGATCCTCCTCAAGGGATAATGTTCATCGTTCATTCTACTTAACATCATAAAACAAAATCTCCCCTTGCACATCAGGCGCAAGGGGAGATTTGATCCCGTCTGATTGAATAGTAAAGTTACCGGTCAGTTGACCAGGTGTTGTTGTAAGGCCACGGCTACGGCCTGTGTTCGGCTCTGAACCCCTAGTTTGGTCAATATGCTGCTGACATGAAACTTCACGGTGGAACGGCTGATATGCAGTTGTTCGGCGATTTCGGCGTTGGTGAGGCCTTGCACGAGACAGGACAGCACTTCGCGTTCGCGATCGGTCAATTGTTGCGGGCTGGATTGCTCGCGCGTGGTCGCTCGAATGAGATCGCGAGTGGCTTCAGAGGCCAGAGTCGGCTGACCCGCTCGGGCCGCGCGAATGGCCTCGGCCAGAGCTTCAGCCGAAACGTGTTTGAGCAAATAACCGATCGCGCCGGCCTCCAACGCCCTTTGCACAAGGTCTTCGTCGTGGAAGCTGGTGAGCGCTATCACTTGCGTTTCAGGATAGAGCTCGCGTATCCGTTTGGTGGCCACGACGCCATCTCCGCCTGGCATGACCATATCCATTAAGACCACGTCGGGCCGATATATCCGGCAAAGCGCCACGGCCTCTTCCCCGTCTCGCGCTTCGCCCACCAGCTCCAAATCGTCGTAAACTGTCAAAAAGGTCTTGAGGCCGCTGCGCACGATCGCATGATCGTCCACAATCATCACTCGAATCGGTCGGCTGCCGTTCATGCTTCCCCCTGATCAGGACATGATGAAAACGATGATGTAGGTGTTTCAACACTATTCATGACGCAGAAATGGAGGGCCAGGTAACGTGGATCGTCGTCCCTTTTCCAAACTCGCTCTTAATTTCCAGGTGCGCATCGATGGATTCGGCCCGCTCGCGCATGATCTCGACGCCCAAATGCCCCATCGGAATGGTCGAGGGATCGAAGCCGCGACCATCGTCGTGAATGATCATTTCCACGCGGGAGAGTTTGGGCCGCCCCATAAACCGTAAAGAGACATGAGCTTGCGAGGCCCCGGCATGTTGGACGACATTGTTCAGCGCCTCTTGGGCGATGCGATAGAAACCGATTTGTACATCGGGCGGAAGCGGACGCGGGTTTTCCACCTCCAGGGTGATGGGGATCTGCCCGCGATTTTGCATGGCCGCGGTGAGATGCTCCAACAACACGTGCAAGTCCACTTCGGTCAGCGCTTTTGGGCGAAGCTCCATAAGCAACGCGCGCATTTCGGCCAAGGCGCCGCGATTCAAACGCGTCAGTTCTTCGAGTTTGCGCTTGCCCTCTTCGGGGTCTTGCTCCCAAATCCGGGGCAGTACGTCGGCCAAAATGCTGGCCGAAAATAGGCTTTGCGTCACCGCGTCGTGCAACTCCCGGGCCAGACGGTTGCGTTCGGCCAGGGCCGCGCTTTCTTCGGCCTGCGAACGCAAGCGCGCATTCTCGATGGCCAACGCCGCATGGTCGGCCAGCATGCTGAACGACATGAGATCATCTCGGGCGAACGTGCGCGGCTCTGAAAAGTAGAGCACGATGCAACCATAGGCCTCATGCGCGGTGATGATGGGCGCCACGGTCACGGCTCGATAACCCGGCAAGCAGATGCTGCCATTGGCGGGGCCAATATTCTCGAGACCAGTTTCAGCGCGGGCTTGCTCTGTGTCCTCCACGAACACGGGTGCGTGAGCCTCCAGCGCGCGAGCTACAAGCGGATCGTTGAGAAACACGCGCTGTTCAGCCACGCTATGTGCGGGCAGACCGCGTTCGGCGCGAATGGTCAGCATGCCCTCTTCAGGATATAATCGATATACGGCCCCGGCGTCTGTATCCAATAACCAGCACGCTTGCGAAATAATGTATTGAAGAATCTCCTCTAGCGGTCGATTTGAATTCAAAATGCCCAAAATGTAGCGCAGACCCTCGGCGATTTGTTGGCGACGGCGCAATTCTCGCGTGCGCATCTCCACCTCGCGAGATAATATTTCGGCGAAGCGCAACGGATGAAGGGCGTCGCTGTCCGGATCGTCGGGAAACACTTTGAAACATGTAATAGACCATTGACCATTTTCCTGTTTCACCACCCCCACATTGAGATAACTTGGCAGCAGAGTGCTTCCCAATTCCTCCTCAAGCTTGATGATCTGTCCCGCCAGCTCCGAGGACAATTGCCCTTCATATTGAATCTTTCCCTCTTCTGGCAGCCATTTTTCCAATGGCGCGTTGATAATTTCATGAACTGGCGCACCTAACAATGCGCACGCGCCTTCACTGGCGGCGATAATGCGTCCTGTTCTATCCCAGGCAAGAATGGGCGCTCGAATGGGATGCATAATCTCTTGCACGCTTCCCAGACCATCATCATCTGGGAATAGTGAGAAAGGCGATTCCTCGGTGGCCATCGTTTAACACTCCATCTTGTCATGAAAGCTGCATTCATTTGATCCTGTATCATCATAACACAAAATGATGGAAATGGCTACAGCCTTAGACTTCTGAAACTATCTTTTGTTTTTCTCAACTTTCACTCCTTGGAAAAGCGGATTATGACCGTTTACACTCACTTCCTTCATCTCGACACCAAGGGCGATTGCGATTTCGCCGACCTGACCGAACCGGTGATGCAAGCGTTAGGCGAGTCGGGTTTGCGAGACGGCGTAGTCACGATTTTTACGCCCAGCAGCACCAGCGCGTTGACGACTATTGAATATGAACCCGGCGCGCTGGCCGACTTGAAACGCTTTTTTGATCAGGTCGCCCCCCAATTTGGGCAAGAATATCGCCACAATCTCCGTTGGGGCGACGGCAACGGCCATAGTCATCTGCGCGCCGCCATCCTCGGCCCCAGCCTCGCCATCCCCTTTGTCAGCGGCCGCCTCACTCTTGGAACCTGGCAACAAATATTGTTCGTAGATTTCGATGTGCGACCGCGTCAAAGACGCATCGTGTTGCAGTTTGTTGGCCAGTGAGACGCAATCGCACGGCAGGCGTCGAGCTTCCCCAGACGCTCCCTCTTTTCTCACGAACTCAGATAATCGTCCAGCTTTAACACCGCGAAAAGCCGACTCTCCACTTCTTTGGGCAACTCGGGCTCCGCTTGATGCAATTGTTGCACCAACAAAACGGTTTTTTCCAGGGTGTCCAAAACCACGCGGCAGTCGTCGCACTCGGCCAAATGTTGTTCGAGGTCTTTGCATAAAGCTAGATCAAGTTCGCCATCCACATAATCGTTGAGCTGGCTCAAAACCTCGACGCAGTTCTCACTCGAATGTCGCACAGTCATGATTTTTGGCCTCGTTTTGCGCGTTCGGAGAAATAAGGCGTGAGCAGTTCGCGCAAGCGCAGGCGGGCGCGGTGAAGCCGCACTTTGGCCGCGGATACGCTGATGCCCAGCATTTGCGCGGTCTCTTCCGTGTTATACCCTTCGATCTCGCGCAATACAAAAACAGTGCGCATGCTGTCTGGCAATTGGGCGATGGCTTCTTCCAACACCTGACGAATCTCAGCGTCGAGCGCATGATCATCGGGCGCGAAGGCCCAATCGGCAATCTGACGTGGGATGTCGTCGCCATCCAGGGTTTCCACCGGCGCGTCCAGCGAAACCTCCAGCCCTTTGCGTTTCCGCAGCCGCATTAGCGCCGCATTGACGGTGATGCGATGCAGCCATGTGTTCAGCGCGCTACGACCCTCGAAGGTGTGAATGTGTTTGCAAGCGCTAATAAAGGTTTCCTGCAACACTTCTTCAGCTTCGTCAGGGTCGCCCATCATGCGCAGGGCCACGGCGTAAACGCGGGGAGCGTAACGCTTCAACATGCAGGCGCATGCGTCGCGTTCGCCCTTGAGCAATCCCTGCAAAAGGGCTTCCTCGTCGGGATAAATATCAAGATCGATGGGTACGGTTGGCATTTGGATGCGGGAGGATGGAAGAGAGTTACGATCTGGCGTAAGGTTGGGAAGAAAAACGGGGAGGAACCATCAGGTTCATTATAGCATCTCTTGGGAAGATCGAGATACGTCGTTGTCGGGGCTTGCGCGCGCGAGTGCGCCGGTCTATAATCGGAAGTCAAGAGCGGCTGAGCAAAATGAGCCCCGGAATATCGACCATCACACAAAGCCAATTCAATCGACTGAAGGAGGTCGCGCCTCTTTCATTCTGGCGCCACATCTCTCACGAATCAACGCATGAGCACCATCAATGTCGATGGACATCATCTGACAATCGAGAACGTTGTGCAAACCGCTCGAGCGGCCAATGGCGAGATCAGCCTGCGTCTGACGCCCGAAGCCAAAGCCAGGGTCTCGCGAGCCGCCCAGGCTGTGGCCGATATTGTGCGCAAAGGCGAGGTGGTGTATGGCATCACCACCGGGTTTGGGGCTTTCAAGGATAGGATAATTCCTCATGAGCAGTTGCGGGCTTTGCAACAGAACATCGTGCGTTCTCATAGCGCAGGAACGGGCGCGCCGCTTTCCAGAGAAGTGGTGCGGGCCATGATGTTGATCCGGGCCAACACATTGGCTTCGGGACATTCGGGCGTGCGTTTAGACACATTAGACTTGCTTTTGCGCATGATCGAGCGCGGGGTGCATCCGGTGATCCCGCGGCAGGGGTCGTTGGGCGCGAGCGGCGATCTGGCGCAATTGGCCCATATGGCTCTGGTGATGATGGGTGAAGGCTGGGCCGAGGTGGAGGGAGAGATTTTGCCCGGCGCCAAGGCGCTCGCGCGAGTGGGATTGACGCCAGTGACGCTTGGCCCCAAGGAGGGGTTGGCGCTGACCAACGGCACGGCTTTTATGGTGGCGTTGGGGTGCCTGGCCGTGGTGGAGGCCGAGAATTGCGCGTTCGTGGCCGATGTTGCGGGTGCGCTTTCACTGGAAGCGTTGCACGGCACAACCGCGGCCTTTGACGCGCGTATTCATGCATTGCGGCCGCATCCCCGGCAAAAGGCTACGGCCGCGCTGTTGCGACGGTTGTTGGAGGGTTCAGATTTCGTGCGCACCGACTTGCGCACCGATCCGCAAGACGCCTACACTTTGCGTTGCATGCCGCAGGTCCATGGCGCATGCGCAGACGCGGTGGCCTATGCGCGTTGGGTGGTGGAAATTGAATTGAACAGCGTCACCGATAATCCTCTCATTTTTTTCGAAGAGGATGGATCGGCGACCGCTATTAGCGGCGGCAACTTTCATGGCGAGCCGTTGGCCATCGCCTACGATTATTTGGCTTTGGCCATGACCGAACTGGGCAATATTTCCGAGCGTCGTTTGAACCGGCTCATTGATCCAGCCTGCAACCGCGGCCTTCCGGCCTTTCTCACCGAACGCGGCGGCATTCATTCCGGTTTCATGCTGACGCAATACACGGCCGCGGCCCTGGCTTCAGAAAACAAGGCGATGTGTCATCCCGCCAGCGCGGACACCATTCCCACCTCGGCCAATGTGGAGGACCATGTCTCCAATGGCCCCATTGCCGGCCGGCAGGCGCGACGGGTCTTGCGCAATCTCGAGCAAATTTTGGGCATCGAGCTTATGGCGGCAGCTCAGGCCATTGATTTTCGCCGCCGTGCGCTGGGCGCTGATGCTCGATTGGGGCGGGGCGGCGCCGCCGCTTATGAAGTCATTCGCGAACATATCCCATTCCTTTCCCAAGATGCGGCTTTGTCCCCTTATATGCTGAAGGCCGCTCAGTTGGTCGCGTCCGGCGCTATTCGCGAGGCCGTGCAAAATCGGTTGGCCGCGACCCCTCATCCGGCGCAGCAAGCGTCGTGATTACACATGCTTGTCATCAGGAGAGTCACTCATGGAACTAGGCGCATTGATTCGCTACGCCAATGGCGAGGTTCCGGCCGATCTGCTGCTGAAGAATGCTCGTCTTGTCAATGTGCTCAGCGGCGAGATCGAGATGGTCCATATTGCCATCGCTCACTCGCGCATTGTGGGCCTGGGCGATTATGAATCTGAGCGCGTCATCGATCTGGAAGGCGCGTATCTGGCGCCGGGCTTCATCGACGCGCATGTGCATATCGAAAGCGCGATGGTGCCGCCCAGCGAGTTCGCGCGTGTGGTGGTGCCGCGCGGCACCACCACCGTGGTCACCGATCCGCATGAGATCGCCAATGTCTTGGGCCTTGACGGCATCCGTTTTATGTTCGATAGCGCCAAGTATGGGCCGTTGAGCATGTATGTGATGGCCTCGTCCTGTGTGCCGGCCACGCACATGGAAACCAACGGAGCGGTCCTGCACTGGTATGATCTCGTTTCGTTGCAAAACGACCCTTGGGTGTTGGGGCTGGCCGAAGTGATGAATTTTCCCGGCGTGGTGTATGGCGAAGATGAGGTGTTGGATAAATTGCGCACGTTCAAGGATTTCGTCATCGATGGTCATTCGCCGGGTCTCAGCGGCAAGGCGTTGCAAGCCTACGTGGCCGCGGGCATCCATTCAGACCATGAATGCACCACCGTGGAGGAGGCGCGTGAAAAGTTGGCCGCGGGCATGATGATATTTATCCGCGAGGCCACCAACGCCCGCAATCTCAAAACCTTGCTCCCCCTGGTCACGCCCCTCAACCATCAGCGCATTTGTTTTTGCACCGATGATCGCCAGCCCGCGGATCTGATGGACGAAGGGCACATCGATTTCATGGTGCGCACGGCCATCGCCGAAGGCGTCGATCCCATCATTGCCATTCGCATGGCCACATTGAACCCGGCCCACTATTTTCGTCTGCGCGATCGCGGGGCCATTGTGCCCGGCTATCGCGCAGACATGATCGTGTTCGATGATTTGCGCGCGCCCTCCCCGCGCCTGGTGTTTCGCGGGGGCAAGCTGGTGGCTCGGGATGGCGAGTTGGTGGTTCCTCCGCCCGCATTGCCCGATCGCAGCCTGCGCCACAGCATCAATGTGGCCTGGGATCAGGTGGACATGCGCATTCCTAATGAGGGGCGCCGCGCTCGCGTCATCGGCGTCATCCCCAACCAGTTGGTCACCGAACACTTGATCGAAGAAATGAAGTGCGAGAATGGTTTCGCTGTGGCCGATCCCAACCGCGATATACTGAAAATGGCCGTCATCGAGCGCCACATGGCTTCGGGCGCGGTGGGCAAGGGGTTTGTCAAGGGCGTGGGATTGCGCCGCGGCGCGCTGGCCTCATCGGTGGCGCACGATCATCACAATATTGTGGTCATCGGCGCGGACGACGCCTCGATGATGCAGGCCGCGCGGCGCGTGGGGCGCCTGGGCGGGGGCATGGTGGTGGCCGACGGCGACCGCGTTTTAGCCGAAGTGCCCTTGCCCCTGGCCGGGCTGATGAGCAAAGAACCGATCCATGTGGTGCGCGAGCAAGTGGACCGCGCGCTGAACGCCGCGCACGCGCTTGGCTCGCCGCTCCATGATCCTTTCATGGCCATGAGCTTCCTGGCCCTGGAGGTCATCCCCAGTCTTAAACTGACGGATCAGGGCCTGGTGGATGTGGAGCGCTTCGAATTTACAGATTTGTGGGTTGAATAGCCGCAAATGTCAATCGACCGACGCCCCAGGCCAGGGCCGGTTGGTCGGTGGATGATAAAACGATGGGGCGACGGACGATAAAGCCCGCCAACCCCATCGTTTTTCGTTCTTATCGCGCCTCCATCGTCGCGGCGCGATTCGCGGTTGGGTCACTTGGCGTATTCGACGGCGCGCTTTTCGCGAATGACCGTGACCTTGATCTGGCCGGGATATTGGAGGCTATCTTCGATGCGACGGGCCACGTCGCGGGCCAGTTCCATGCAGGCCAGGTCGTCCAGCGCGTTGGGTTCGACGATGATGCGCACTTCGCGGCCGGCCTGGATGGCGTACGCCTCTTTGACGCCGCCAAAGCTTTTGGCGATCTCTTCCAGTGCGGCGAGACGCTTGACGTAATTTTCGAGCGATTCGCGTCGCGCGCCGGGCCTCGCCCCTGAGATGGCGTCGGCCGCGGCCACCAGGATGGCCTCGAGCGATTGGGGTTCGACCTCGCCGTGGTGCGAGGCGATGATG
Source organism: Chloroflexota bacterium (assembly GCA_013151415.1). Taxonomy (GTDB): domain Bacteria; phylum Chloroflexota; class Anaerolineae; order J102; family J102; genus JAADII01. The sequence goes on along the minus strand of JAADII010000151.1, from coordinate 11,691 downwards.
TTGACCACTTTGGGCGGCACGCCGTATCGTTCGGCGATCTCCGCGCCCACCAGCGCATGGGGGCCTTCTTGCTCATGGCTGACAGCCTTGCCCAGGTCGTGTAAGAGTCCGCCCAGTTTGGCCGCACGCACGTCGCCGTGCAGCTCCGCGGCCAAAAGCCCGGCCAGGTGGCTGGTCTCGATGGCGTGGTAGTATTGGTTTTGGCCGTAGCTGGTGCGGAATTTGAGCCGGCCAATGAGTTTGAGCAGCTCGGGATGCAAACCCTGGAAACCGGTTTGGTAAGCGGCCTCTTCGCCAGCCTCGCGGATGACGCGATCCACTTCGATCTGAGCTTTCTCGACTTCGCGCTCGATGCGCGCGGGATGAATGCGGCCATCGTGCACCAGTTTGCTGAGCGCGATGCGCGCGACCTCGCGACGCACCGGATCGTGACTGGAGATGATGATGGCCTCGGGCGTGTCGTCCACCACCAGATCGACGCCGGTGACGCTTTCGATGGCCCGAATGTTGCGCCCCTGACGGCCGATGATGCGACCTTTCATTTCGTCGGACGGAAGCGGAACCGAGGTGACGGTGGTTTCGGCCACGATATCGGAGGCCAGGCGTTCGATGGCCAGGGTGACCACCTCGCGAGCTTTACGGTCGGCCGTGGCGGCCAGCTCCATCTCCACTTGGCGCAGGACGCGGGCCATGTCGGAGCGGGCCACCTCTTCGGTGCGACGCAAAAGCTCTTCACGCGCTTCATCCTGGGTCATGTTGGCCACGCGTTCGAGTTGGGCCTGAAATTCGGATTCGGCTTTTTCCAGTTGAGCGTACCGTTTGTCCAGTTGGCTTTGGCGCTGATTGAGACGCCGTTCGCGTTCGGTGAGCGCGTCGGAGCGGTTCTCGAGTTGCTCGAGCCGACGTTGCGCTCGTTCTTCCAGCCGACTCAACTCGCGTCGCCGGCGGTTGGCCTCGGCCTCGGCCTCATTGCGGATGGCCAAGGCTCGATCTTTGGCCTCTAGTTCGATCTCGTGCGCCCGGTCCTTCGCCTCTGTGAGGATGGTTTCGGCGCGTTTCTGGGCCGATTCCAGCTTGCGCTCATCGCCGCGCTTTTTCAGCCAATATCCCACCGCGACGCCGACGAGCAGGCCCAAAAGACCCAGCGCCAGGGCAATTATTAAGGCTATTTTCATAACTCATGTCCTTGGATAAGGTGGTAATTTCTTGGTATAATGATTAAAAACTGATGGTTAAAGATTAAATTTTTGCAGATGATGATAATTAATCTGTAATCATCAATTTTTAATTTTCTGCGTTTTCTTCTCGCCATAGCGAGCTGGTTGCGCGGTCGGCGATATCGTGGGAAAAGCCGCGTCGTTGCAAGAAGCCCAACATCTTTTGGCGAAATTCAGCCTGAGACGCGGAGCGCCAACGCAGGGCGCGCGAACGTCCCGCGGCAATAGCCTGGGCGAAATCGTCCACGTCGGCCAAAATTTCGTCGATAATGTCGGCGGAGACGCCTTTTTGTCGCAGTTCATAACGCAAGGCCTTGCGACTACGGGGCCTAAACTGGACGCGATTCTCGACCCACCAGGCGGCAAAGGCCCGATCATCAAGGTAATTGGAGGAATGCAAGCGATTGATAATGCGCTCGCGCAGATGAGGCCCGTATCCTTTGCCGCGTAGGTAGGTTTCGATCTCGGCCGATGAACGAGGTCGTCGGGCCAACAAACGCAGGCATTGCTCAAAGGCCAATGATTCGCGGCTCAGGTCTTGGAGCTGAGCCAGTTCCTCATGGCTCAGCTCCTGCCCGATGTGAAGGCGCGCGGCTTCGACATCGGGCAAGGAAAAGGCGAATTCGCCATCGATGTAAACATTGACGCGACTGCGGTCGCGTTTTTGGTGGACAAGCCGGGTGATGACGTTGGGCATGGGGGCAAGGAGACGACAGGAGAGCGGGGCGATAGCGATTTGCTTGGTTACCGGGCTATGCATTCGCCTTTTCCTGTTTTTACGTAACCGCGCGGCAAGAGCGATGTCGCGCACCTTGGGCGCGAGAATCATGCTTCGGTGAGGCTACGCATTCCTATTCGGTTGCGGCCGCGGCCGGCTTGGGAGGCAAGCCATAGATGACGCGGATTTGATTCTCGATGGCGTCGAGAATCTCGGGATGGCCGCGAAGGAAATTCTTGACGTTTTCCCGCCCCTGGCCCAGGCGAGCACCCTCATAGCTGTAGAAAGAACCCCGTTTTTCGATGGCGTTGCATTGGACGCCCAAGTCGAGCAATTCGCCCGCGCGCGAGATGCCTTCGTCGAACATGATGTCGAATTCGGCGGTCTTGAAGGGTGGAGCCACCTTGTTTTTCTTGACCGTGACTCGGACGCGGTTGCCGATGGCTTCGCCGCCGGCTTTGAGGGACTGAATGCGTCGTACATCGAGACGCACCGACGCGTAGAACTTGAGCGCCATGCCGCCGGGCGTCACTTCAGGGTTGCCGAACATCACACCGATTTTTTTGCGCAATTGGTTGGTGAAGATCATCACCGCATTGCTTTGCTTGATGCTGCCGCTGAGTTTGCGCAAGGCCTGGCTCATGAGCCGGGCTTGCAAGCCCATGTGGCTATCGCCCATGTCGCCTTCGATCTCGGCTCGGGGAACCAACGCCGCAACCGAATCGATGACGACCACATCAAGCGCGCCCGACCGGATCAACGCTTCTGCAATTTCAAGGGCCTGTTCACCTGTATCGGGTTGTGAGATATACAGATTGTTGACATCGACGCCGATCTTACGGGCATAGGCCGGATCAAGAGCATGTTCAACGTCGATAAAGGCGCAAACGCCACCAAGTTTTTGCGCCTCGGCAATGGCATGCAAACAAAGCGTGGTCTTTCCCGCCGCTTCGGGACCGTAAATTTCGATCACGCGGCCGCGAGGCAAACCGCCAACGCCCAGCGCCAGATCCAGGGCCAGGGAGCCGGTGGGAATGGCTTCCACCGCCAGGGCGGTGGCCTCCCCAAGTTTCATGATGGTCCCTTCGCCGTACCGCTTGATGAGCGAGGCGATGGTGGTTTCCAGGGCTTGTTCGCGGCCGGTTGCTGCCATAAAGCTTTCTTGAAAGTCAAGAGGATCACGATGGAGGCTGATCGGTAATCAGTCATCAGTCATCAGTGGTCTCGTTCATATCAGGCTGATAACTGTTGACCGATTACCGATTGATCCAAAAAAACCGTTCCGTGATCGCTTTCTACAGATGGGGTGGTGAGGGCTTGTTGACGATGTATCGAGGTAAAATGATGGTTTGTGATGAAGATGGCCAGGAGGCGAGTGCGCCATCCTTAAGCTTAGTATAGCGCAAGGGAAGGGGGAAGGGCAAAATGAAGGGTCGGAGATGGGGGATCGAGGATGGCTTAAGGGAGAGCCCCGCGGCCGCGCATGGGTTGGTTTGCAGGCAATATCTGAAACACGATGAATTGGATGCCGTTGTCCGCGGCGCGGCGGACGATGAAACGGGGTTGGAGATCGAAGCCTCGGCTCGCAAGCGCGCGCTCGAGTTCGGGTTTGTGGTCGAGTCGCCAACCGGGGAAGACGACAAAGCGAGTGTATCCCTCTGGGTTGGGCAGGATGTCGGCCAGGAGCATGTCGGGGTTGGCCCAATAGACGCGGCCGCCGGCCGCGCCCCACAGATACCATTGCCAATGCCAACCCAACCAGCGATGGTAAAGCACGCCGCGTTGAATGGGCGTGTTTTGTTGTAAGAATTGGGCCACCGATTCGATGCCCGCGTACGCGCCGTGATCTCCCCCCACCGGAATGCGCGCCGCGGCTGCTCGGGAGGCCCCGGTGGCGAAGACCAGCGCGGCCGCGGCGAGAATCAGAGATGATCTCGGCGAGCGCGGCCCCAACCGCGACCAGGACATCCTCAAGCCCCGAGCGGCGAGAAGGGCGAGAAGGGGCGCAAGGGGCAAGAGGTAGCGATCCCAGGGCTGAAAGGTGATGATGAGATGAATGAGGGCGTAGGCGAGGATGAAGGTGAGAAAAAGGGCGTCCCAACGGTGGGAGGAACGCAAAAACGCGGAAGGGCCGCGTCGCTTGAAATGAACGATCGCGATGAGGCCGGGAATGAGTGTGAGAATGAGCAGAACAAGCGTGCCCGGAAGCCAACCGCCCAGCCAACGCCAGACATCGACCCAAGCGAGCGCGCGTTGAGGCCATTGGTCGGGTGAGGCCAGCGCCAGGCCACCGTAGCTGTTCCAGGATTGCTCCCAAAAGTTGGGGATCTCGGCGGGCAGAATGCGCCAGCCGTCCCATTGCCAGATTTTGCGCCAAATATAATAGAAGCCGGCCGCGAAGGTGAGGAGGCGAAGGAGCGAATGGGTGAGAGGGCGAGAGGGCGAATGGGCGAGAGGGCGAATGGGCGAATGGGCGTGGGGGCGAGGGAGCGAAGGGGCGCGGGAGCGGAGATGGGCGAGAAGGGTGAGGAAAAGGGGTTTGCGAGAGGTGAGGAGGAGGGCGAAGACGATGAGAGGGATGAAGAGGAGCGCGGTTTGTTTGGTGGCGAAGCCCATGCCCAGGGCCAGGCCCGCAGCCAGGCCCGAGCCGTAGCTGGCGGTTACGAGCGCGAGTAAAACCCATGCTGTGAGCATGGGGTCGGTGTAAAGAGTGGGGGCGAAGGCGATGGCAAAGGGCGAGAGTGCGAAGATGGCCAGGGCGAGCAGCGCGAGACCCGACCCATAGAGACGTCGCGCCAGCCACCATAGCAGGACAAGCGCAGCCAACGAAAGAAGTTCGTTCAGCAAGCGGCCGGTTTGCAGGCTGGGGCCGAGCCAGTCGAAAAAGCGGGCCAGGGTGTAAAGAAAGAAGGGGGGTTTGTCCACGGCCACGCGCTCGAGCATGGGGTCGCGGCCCGAATGAATGAGTCGCGCCCAGTAGGCGTAGAGGGCTTCGTCTTCCCGCGGAGGAAACCAGCCAAAAGACCAGACGCGCAAGAGCATGCCCACCCCCAGCCAAAAGAAAACAAAAAAGCATTCGATTGTTCGCGCGCTCAATCCCCCTTTGGGTGGGATGTGTGGTGGGTATTGGTCGCTTCTCATGCCCTTTTTTGACACGAATTGAGCGAATTCGACGAATTTTTTCTTGCTTTATTCGTGAAATTCGTATTCATTCGTGTCAAAATCGAAAAAACGCCGTGCCCAAGATTTTCTCTGCGTCCTCCGCGCCTTTGCGGTGAATTCGCTTTTTTCAGGAGAACCAACTCTAAACTGTGAACCATGAACTCTAAATTCCCTCAATCCACAAAACGATATTTGATCAAGGCCCACATGGCGGGGATGCCATCTTTCCAGGTGATGTTTTTGCCTTCGTGATATTCGCGGCCGGTGTAACTAATGGGCACTTCGTAGATGCGGTGTCCGCGTTTGAGGATTTTGGCGGTGATCTCCGGCTCCAGCTCGAAGCGCCGGGCATGAAGGGGCACGCCTTCCAGCACATCGCGGCGAAAGCATTTATAACAAGTTTCCATATCGGTGAGGATGGAGTCGTAGAGGATGTTGGTGATGAGGGTGAGGAGCTTGTTGCCCAGCATATGCCGGAAGAGCATGGCTTTACGCGGGCCGCCCAGAAAGCGGGAGCCATAAACGACCTGGGTGCGTTGCTCGAGAATGGGCAAGAGAAGGCTGGGGTAATCGCGCGGGTCGTATTCGAGGTCCGCGTCCTGGATAAGGAAGATTTCGCCCTGGGCATAACGCATGGCCGTGCGGATGGCCGCGCCTTTGCCCTGATTTTTTTCGTGGAAGAACGCTCGAAGCTCACCCTGAGCTTCGAGCTCGCGCAAAATAGCCCCACTTTCATCGTGGGACCCGTCATCGACCGCTATGATTTCTTGCTTGAGCCGAACGGTTTCGATGATGGGGTCGGGAGTGTAAGGCTCGACTTCCAACACCATGTCATCCATGGCTCGCACGCGTTTGACAATGGCGCGTAAGGTGGCTTCTTCGTTGTAAACAGGCATCAAAACAGAGTAAAGAATGGTGCGTTCAGACATGATTAATCTTTGATCACGAGATAACGAAAGCTATGCCAGAGTGCGTCCGCGCTTTGATCGGGTTGGATATCGACGACGCGGCCGCCGTGGGCTTGAAGCCAGCGCACAACCTGGTTTTTGGGGATGCCGTACATGTTCATGACGGGTTGGTCGCGGTAACGCAGTCGTTGATAGAAGCGGAAGAGTCGCGTGGGTTTGAGAGGCTGAATAAGTCGGTGTCGCCAGCGTTTGGCCTGGGCCGGAATTTGAAAGACAAGCGCGCCGTTTGGCCCAAGCACGCGTAGAAATTCGGCCATATAGGCTCTGGCATAGCGGGGTTGCATATGTTGCAAGGTGATGTTGGAATAGATGAAATCGAAGACCGCGTCGGGGAAGAGGGAAAGGTCATCGACTTCGTTTTGGTGGTAGTGAACGCGGTCGGGAAATTGGTTGTAGGTTTGGGCCAGGGTGAGCATGGCCGGGCTGATGTCCACCCCGTCGACGCGTTGGAAATGGCGGGCTAAGGCCTGGCTCAGTCGCCCCACGCCGCAGCCAAAATCCAGCGCGCGTTCTCGCCCCACGCTCAAGCCCTGGGCGTTCACGTAGGCCAATACGTCGTCGATTTCTCGCCTCCCGGTCTCGAAGAATTCGTCGATTTGCCACCGGTTTTCGGCCTTGTCGGGCCAGGCCAGCACGCTCCAGAAGGGATCGGTGAGTCCGAATTTGTTCCAGTTTTCTTGCAGTTCTTTGAGGTCCATTAGCCTGATGCGCACTGCTTGAGTTCATTACATAACGTGGTCGCGAGTTTCGAGACGATTCATGGGCAAAATGAACCATTCCAGACCTCGATGCGAGGGGACGCGTTGCGCGTTCGCGTTCCGATTTAACCGAGCGATTATACCCCAGGCAGGAAGCGCGACCAAATTTGGGGTTTTAGTTGGCGTTTTCGGCGTCGATCCCCACCAGCACCAAAGGCACGGCCGGCACGCCTCGCCCCTGCCGGATCACGTTGTAAAGTTCGCCCTCATAGTAGGCCACGCCCGAACTCATTTGGGATTGCAATGATTTCATGGGCAATATTTCGATCCCGACATCGATCTTGTCGCCTACGTAAAAGGCCAAATGTTTGACGAATAGCCTGAATTGTCTGTCTTTGCTTCGCAGGGGACATTTCCAACGTCTTCTCGATCAACTTGGCGTTTTGTGTCGTCCAATAGCTGACACGGCTCTCACGCCAACCCCTCGTCGCCAAAATCAATCCGAAAGACGCGTTTATATCAACCGGGCTGTAAAGGATTTGGGCATTCCTCTGCTCCTCCCCAGGCATTTTTGTTCGGCATGAATTTGCATCCACTGAGGCAACGATTTCTTGAACTTCTTGCCATACTTGTGGTTGGTGTACGAGAAGAAACTCCAGCCCGTAAATGTGTGAGTATGTTTCAACGATTCTCATAACGGCTAACGCTACCTATGAGGAGCGAGATTTTGAGAAGAATGTCCATCATAATAGCACAAATGGTCGTATCACAAAAGCGCGATGCTCACCATCGAACAGCGTCTGCACGAAAGAGTTGGGGCAAGTAAAGGCGACAGCTCTCATTCGCGCAAGGCGCGGAGTCCGCGCGCCATTCCACGAAGGTGACGGAATGGGGCGGGAGCGCGAGTTGCGTCAGGGGTGAGGGCGGAGGCTGTTCTTGCAGCGCGACGTTGGTGGGGTTCTGTTTGTTGTCGGCCCAGTATGCGTCGGCCTGCAAGCGCCACATTTGCGCGGAGGCCGGCTCGAAGCCGCTTATCTGCACCGCCACATCGAGCGTCTCGTTCTCCGCATTGTTCACAACAGCCAGAAGCAAGGTTTCGCCATCCGCGGAAAGCGCGGCCGCGGCCGCCACATAGGGCGTGAGCTGGTCATAAGCGATGGCCGAGGGCGAATCGACCGTGATGGGCAAGACGCGATGCCCGGGCCAGTTCGCGAAACCCTGAAACACATACCCCATAGGCGCAATGCTATTATTGCCAACCGAGCGCACCAAAGAGAGATTGCCCCCGCCCAACGCGAACTGATTGGCGTAGAACACGGGCGCGTCTTTACCCGCGTTGAGCAGGCGAATGAACCATTCCGCGGCCAAGACCCCGCCTTCCAGAGTGAGGTTCTTTTCCCAGTGATCCTGGTTGAGGAAGATATTCCATTCGGTGACCGCGACGCCCAGGGGCTTATCCACGCCGATGCTCTTCATATATTGCCGCACCCGAGCATACACCTGGCGCAAGATGTCCACGCGCATGGTGGGGATCTGACGCCGCGCGTCGTAGCTGTCGTAATATGCGACCGGGAACGAAGCGTTGTATTGATGACGCACATAAAAATCCATGGCCTCGAATATCTCGCGCATCCCGTTCGCGTCGGTGATGGGTTGCGTATCGGTGAAAGGCAGCATGGCCGCGCCGATCTGGATGGGGACGGAGGATGGCGCGGCGCGCATGGCCCGAACGAAATCCAGATAGCCATCATGGTCATAAGTGGTGTATTCCACCAGGAAGAAACTTTCGGCCGGTGGGATCGCGCCATGCACGCCGTCGCCGAAACGCAGAACGCCTTCGGCCTCGTCCAATTCGTACACTTTGGCGTCGGCTCCTTGAGTCGATAGATCGTCCACCCGCTTCCATTTCTCGAACGCCTCGTTCTCCACGTCTTCTCGCGTCGCGAACCACAAGACCTGCACATCGCGCACGGGCGGAAAACGCAGATAATAGACCTGATTCGGCCCTCCGCCCACCTTGAAGAAATCCCCTTTCGCGCCCACCGGATCGTATTCCTGGCTCCCCGCGTTGTTGTAGCGCCCCCGCCGTTCTTCTCCACCCCCGAAGAAATATTTGACGGGATTCTCGGCCGTCCAGGCGTAGTACCACATGTGGGGCTGGTTGATTTCGTTGCCGATTTCGAAATAGCGCACGCCGACAGGTTCGGGGAACCCCAGCGCGGCGCGCTGCGCGCCCCAGGTCGAATCGGCCGGGCCGTTGAGAAACTCCACCAGATCGGCCGCATCCTGCGCGTTCATGGTCCCGAAATTGATGGTGATGCTCGGTTCGGCCTCGATCTGGTTCAGGAATTCGAGCAGCCGCGGCATGTCCACTTTGTTGGCGCTTTGCACGCGGCGGCCCGGTTTGATGATTTCGTCCCGTTTCCAATCGTAGGCGTCGGCGTTGTTGCCGCCCGGCCAGCGCACCAAAGTCACGCTCGTTTGCCCCGCGGCCGCGACGAAAACGGGGTTCTCCACGGTTTCGGTCGCGTTGGCGTTGTGCGTGAGATTGGTTCCCCACAGATCGGGCGAGATGGCGAAACCGGGTTGGGTCGCGTCGATGGTGATGGTCGCGTCCGCGGTCGGGCCGAGCGCCGAAGCCGAGACGCCAAATTGGGCCATGACCGCGAGCATGGTGAGAGCGAAGAGCAGGGCGAGATAGCGTTTCATGGGTTGGCAGGGTGGCAAGTGGCAAGTGGCAGGGGGTAGGGGCGGATGACAATCCGTTGAGAGACGATGGGACGATGGACGATAAGACCATAGCTGAGCCTAACCTCCATCGTCCTATCGTCCATCGTCTATTTCCAAAGCCGCTCTATCAATGCGCTCGCATATACGCGTCGCGGCGCGTCCAGAGATCGCCCCAAATGGAATCGGGAACGAGTGAAGTGACGTAACGCCCCACCCGCTCCAGCGCGGAGTCTGGACCATAAGCCCACGCTTCGCGACGTTGGCCCTGGACGATGACAACGAGCTGCATTTGCGGGCCGCCCAGGTGCGAGGCCGCTTCCAAATCGGGTTTGAGCCATGATTCATCTTCGACGGTCATAGCGTAAAGCGCGTCCAACGCCTCCGGGCGCGCGAAAAAGGAGCGCGTCCATGTAGGCGGCTCATCCAGGGGATAACCCGGTCGGAACAGAATGCGTCCTTCGGGGCCGGGGCCGATGTGGATTTCGTATTCGTAATAATACGGCGGCGGCGCGCTGCCTTCATGCCAGGCGTAGCGCACCTGAAAATTGGGTGGGTGGGTGCTCATGGGGGGACTTTGATGCATAGTGAAAAGCTTGTATAATACAACTCGGAATTTCTCTTCACAGGTTTTCGTTGTGTGAGGCGCTTTTATGCTTACGACGCTCAAATTCAATGTCAAGATACCCCCTCAACGGGACATTCATATTCGGGTTCCTGAAGACGTGCCCACCGGTCCCGCTGAAGTGTTCGTTGTGATCACGACCACAGAATCCAAAGAAACGGAAAGGGCGGCGGGCACAGGACAGGATCTACTTGAATCGCCTTTATTTGGCATTTGGGCCGATCGGGATGACATTGAAGATAGCATCGCATATGCGCGTCAGTTACGCTCATCAGCAGAAAGTTGAGCGCTTCCTGCTCATGGAGCTATCTCGAAGCGCACTTGCCCCTCGCGGGTCCAGCGGGCGATGAGATGGTCGAAACGATATATCCATTCTTGAGGACCGGCGGCTATACGCTCAGCGCGGGTGAAGCGGCCCACGGTTAAGGCGACGTCCCGATAGGCCGCATGAGCGGGCCGAGGGGTCCAGTCGGGGTTGACCAATCCGCGCACAGTTTCCAATTTGCCATGCGCCGCGCGTAGGCTGCGGTAGGGAAGATAATACACCTGTTGCGCGCCTTCGCCCAGAGCCGTGAGCAGGAGTTTGGGAACGTCGGTCGCGTGGGCCGCGGGATCATAGGTCTTGTCGTTATGCCAGGCATAACCGATCTCCCAGGCTTCGATGGGGCGCTCACCGCCTTGCGCCTGCATTTGCATTTTGATCCAGTCCATCACGGGCGCGAGTAAATCCCAGGCTTCGTAATAATGCAGTTGGTAGATGTCGGGACGAGGTTGCATCTGAAAGACCCATTTCATCACAGACAGATCATATTGAACTTCGGGGCTTTTCAGGAGAGCGTCTAGTTCGTCCACGGATGTGATTTCTCCCAGACCACGGCGCTCGACATAGCGATTGAACCACTTAATGGCCGCCTCTGCATCGCCTTTTTCGTATAGCTCCTGTGCGATGGCCAGGCCATAACTCTGGCTTGTCATGCCGAAATCGGCCACCAATGCACCGGGATCGCCTGCTTTCACGGCCGCGTAGCCCACCGGCCATAAGGTCTGATACTCGGCCAGGGTCCCGGCCCAATAAGCAGGCGCGTTGACCTCGTTCTCGATGGCGTAGGCGCGCACCCGCCCCCGATAACGGGCCGCAACCGTCTCAACCCAATTGGCGTAATCTATGAGATTATTCGGCGGTTGGGAGCCGCCATACGCACTCGTTTTATAGCCGACGCCCCAATGCCCCTGGCCCGTGACCAGCTTCAGACTGAGGTCTATGCTGCATTCCTCGGCCTGATCCACCACCGCGTCCACCGCATCGAATGTCCATACATCCTGCTGAGGCTCGACAGCTTGCCAGGGAAGCGCAAGCCAGATGGCCTGCGCCCCAATGCTTTGCACGCGTGAGCAGTCGAATTCGTAGAAAGTCTCGCCGGTGATGACCACCCCAAAGCGAGTCGTTGCTGCGGCCGCGCGGGTGCGCCAGATGAGGGGAAGGTGGAGCGAAGTGGGCGTTGGGGTGAAAGTGGGTGTGGGCGTGGAGGTCGGGGTGAGAGTCGGGGTGGGGGATGGTGTGGGGGTTGGGGTGGAC
>JAADII010000036.1 GCA_013151415.1 Chloroflexota bacterium | reverse complement strand
GGTTTGATGGCGGAGCCTACGGCCGCGTTCTCGCGCCAACGAGCGGTCGCGGGCGGCGCGGGCGCTGGACTGCGCGAGAGCCCTGGCGGGCCGGTGCAGGAAGTCTTGCCCCTGGCCACGGCCATGTGGGTCATCGGTCGCACATTCGACAACGCCTGGCTGCAAGTCGAATTGGATGACGGCCGCGCGGGTTGGGTGGACGCGAGCGAGGTCGCGGCCTTTGGCCTGGAACGGGTTCCCGCGCTCGATGTGGCTGTTTTGGTCGAGACTCAGGCGACGACGGTCGCGACTCAGCCCGCCGATCCGACCGTCAACCTCATCGCCCGCGTCCGCACCGATGGCCGTCGGCTTAATCTGCGTCGCGGGCCGGGAACGAAGTACGGCGTCGTCGGCGTCGCCGAAAACGGCTCGACGCTCACTGTTTTGGGCCGCAATAAAAGCGGCGATTGGCTGCTGGTGGCGTTGCCGGGCCAAGAGGATGACATCGCCTGGGTCGCGGCCCGTTTCCTGGCTTTCGATGGCGATGTGACCGCCTTGCCCGAAAGCGACCGCCTGAGCGCGGCGCGCATCATAGCCAGGGGCGGATCGACGAGCCTGAAGGGCAAGCTGGTCTTCCAAACCGCAAGCGGCGGCCCCATCATGGTCTACGACCTGGTCGCAGGCCGTTCGCGTCAACTGACCACGGGCATGGACCCGGCCATCAGCCCGGACGGTGAAACCGTGGCCTTCATTCGCGACAACGGCGGCGACGCGGGCCTCTATCTCATCGACATGGACGGGAGCAACGAACGCCGCATCTTCACCCAGTCCAAACTGCGCGCGCCGGCATGGAGCCCCGACGGTCGATGGATCGCGTTCAGTCGCGTGGTCGGCCAGGACTCGTGTCGCGAGGTGGGGCCGGGCCTTTGTATGCCCGACAACCCCTGGCTGGGTCAGTTTCCGCTCAGGGTTTACGATGTGCGCGGATTGAGCCGCGTGGATGTCAACGGCGGTTCGTTTCGGGATTTGCCGTCCGATAAACAGGCTTTCGCGCCCGACTGGGGCGATCGCGGGATCATTTATCAAAGCCAGGCCGGACTTCAAATCACCGACGACGCACCCGACGCGACCTCGACCGCGTTCCTGAACGACTTCCGCTATCGCGATCCAGCCTGGCGCCCCGATGGCGGGGCCGCGCTCTTCGTGAACGCGGATAAGGATCACCGCGAGATCTATCGCGCCAACGCGGACGGTTCCGGCGTCACCCCGCTCACACAGCCTCCCGACATCATTTTTCATCCCAGGCCGGTTCAGCATGTCGCGCCGGCCTGGAGCCCCGACGGCGAGCATATCGTCTTCCTCAGCGATCTCGACGGCGATTGGGCCTTCTATGTCATGACCGCGGACGGTCGCAACCAACGCCGTCTTCCCATCCAAACCCCCATCACCTATCGTTTTCAGGGCGAGCAAGTGGTGGATTGGGGGAGGTAGGTGATTGAGGTATTGGATATTTGGTATTGGATATTTGGAGATTGTCCAGACGAACATAGACCATAAGACGAAGATGGACGAAGCAAAAACCGGTCTACTTTGGTCCACTTTCGTCTATCTTGGTTGGCATAGGCCAAAGATATCGCTCAAGTTTCAAATGAATAAGCACTTAAAACGAATCACGCTTAAATCCATATTGAAGGAAATAGTCCTATGAACAACCGCACCATTGCCACCATATTGCTCTTGCTGACCGCGGCCGCGCTGCTGGCGGGATGCAATGTCGCCAATCCCTTGGCGAAAGATGCGCCCACGCCCGCGCCCGCGGCCCAGGTCACGCCCGAACCGACGCCCACGCCCCAGGTGCTCAGCACGCCCGATGTGGTGACCGTGAGCTCGAGCCTGGGCCAACAGACCTACAATGCCGAAATCCTGGCCGATGCCCAGATTCCCATCGTGGCCGAGGTCGCGGGCCAGATTCTGGCCGTCAACGTCGATGTGGGGGATCGGGTGAAAAAGGGTGATGTGCTGGCGCAGATTGATGCAACCCTGCTCGAAGCCCAACGCGCGCAGGCCGAGGCCGGACTGATGGCCGCGCAGGCGCAACTGGACATGGCCAAAGCCGAGCCAAAAGAGAGCGATCTCGAAGCCGCGCGGGCCGCTGTCAAGGCCGCGGAGGCCGCGTATAAGCGCGCATTGGAAGGCGCGACGCCCGAAGACCGCAAACTGGCCCTTATTCAGGTGCGCCAGGCCGAAGAGGCCGTGAAGCTGGCTCAGGCCCAATATGACCGCATCGCCGGCAACCCCTTCGCGGCCATGATGCCCGAGGCGTTGCAGTTGCAGCAAGCCACCTTTGGCCTGGAAGCGGCCAAAACTCAATACGAAAAGGCCCTGAAAGGCGCGACCGCTGATGAGATCGCAGGCGCGTATGCGCAACTGGCCGGGGCCAAGGCGCAGCTCGCTCGGCTGGAGGAGGGCGCGAGCGACGAGCAAATCCGCGCGGCCGAGGCGCAGGTGAAACAGGCCGAGACCGGACTTTACCTGGCCCAGGTGCAGGTGGATAAGGCCACGGTCAGAGCGCCGGTGGATGGGGTGGTGGCCCAGGTCATGGCCGCGAAAGGCTCCATGGCCGGGCCGGGAACGCCTTTGCTGGCCCTGCTCTCCAACGATGTGAAGCTCATCGTCTCGGTCGAGGAAGCCCGCATCCCCGAAGTGTATGTGGGCCAACCGGCCATCATCACGGTCGCGGCCTATCCCGACCGTGAATTCCAGGGCGAAGTCACCGCGATCAGTCCGGCTCTGGACCCCGCCACCCGCACCTTGCCCGTCACCATTCGCCCTACCGGCGACGCCGAGGGCCTGAAGCCGGGCATGTTGGCCACCGTGATGTTGTTGGGTGAGTGATGTTCACACCAAACCAGACCAACTGACTAAGCGACCAATCGACTAAGCGACCAACCGAGCAACAGGAGCGCCGACTCTTATGAAAATATGGGATGTCTCTATTCGCAATCCGGTGGCGACCACCATGGTCATGGTGGCGCTGGTGGTGCTGGGCGTGGTTTCCTATTTTCGGATGCCCGTCAATCTCTTTCCCGATGTCAGCTTTCCGGTCATCGCCATCACCACCATTTACCCCGGCGCGGGCCCGGATCAGACCGAATCGCAGATCACCGAGCTCATCGAAGAGGAGATGAGCTCCATCGCCGGCGTGGACGCCATCAATTCCGAATCGGGCGAGGGCTTCAGCCTGGTGGTGATTCAGTTCACCATGGAGACGGATGTGGATCGGGCCTCGCAAGAGGTGCAGGAGCGGCTCAACCAAATCAGCAACAGCCTGCCCGGCGACGCGCAAACGCCCATTGTGCAGCGTTTCGATCCCGATTCGACCCCCATCATGATCTACGCGGTGGCCGACGCCTCGGGCCGCTATTCACCCGTCGAGCTGGCCGAGTTGGTGAAGAAAGAGATTCAGCCCGCGCTCCAACGCGCGCCCGGCGTGGCCGTGGTCGAGGTCAGGGGCGCGGAAGAGCGGGAAATCCAGGTGGACATGGATATGCTGGCGCTTCAGGGCAAATATGTGGCTCCGCAGCAGGTTTCGGGCGCGATCCAATCCTACAATTTCGACATCCCCGGCGGCCCCGTGCCCAACGGCGACGCCAATGTGCTGGTGCGCACGCCCGGCAGGATCGATTCATTGCAAGACCTGGAGAATGTGGTGGTCAGCCAGCGCGGCGCGCCCATTCGCGTGGCCGATGTGGCCACCGTACATGACGGCTTCAAGGAGAAGGAAAGTTTTGCACGCGTCAACGGCGATAGCGCCCTGGTGCTCAATGTGTTCAAGCAGAGCGGCTCCAACACGGTGGCCGTGGCCGATGGCGTGAGCAAAGAAATCGCGAATATTCAGTCCGACTTCCCCGAATTGCAGATCGCCAAAGTCGCGGATTCCTCGGTGTTCGTGCGCGAGTCCATCGCCGACGCGGTCAGCGACACCATTTGGGGCGCGATTCTGGCCACGCTGGTGGTGTTGTTCTTCTTCCGCAACCTGCGCAACACATTCATCACCATGATCGGCCTGCCCGTCATTCTCGTGGGCGCGATTTGGGGCATGGACGTGTTCGGCATCTCGCTGAATCTGGTCTCGCTGCTGGCCCTGGCCATGGTGGTGGGGTTGGTCATCGACGACGCCATTGTGGTGCGCGAGAACATCTTCCGCTGGATCAGCATGGGCTTTTCCCCGCGCGAGGCCTCAAGCAAGGCCACGGGTGAGGTTTCGCTGGCCGTGCTGGCCACCAGCGCCACCATCATCGCCGTGTTTCTGCCTGTGGCCTTCACCACGGGCATTGTGGGCCAGTTCTTCCGCGATTTCGGTCTGACGGTGGTCATCGCCATTGTCATTTCCACCTTCGAGGCCCTCACTCTCGCGCCCATGATCAGCGCCTATTTCTTCGCCAAGAAGAAACGCAAATCCGAAGAAACCCAGACTCCGCCCTCACTGGAAGAGGCGCTGGCCGAACAGGAAACGCCCCAGATCGACGAAACGCTGGGTGAAGAAGTCGGAGGCCAGGGCTGGATGTATCGGGCCTATGGCCGGATGCTCGGTTGGGTGTTGGACCACAAGAAGCTCTCGACCCTGGCCGCGACCGCGTTGGTGGCCCTCAGCCTGCTCAGTTTTCCCTTCATCAATCAAACTCTCCTGGCTTCTATCGACGAGGGCGAGTTTACGGCCACGTTGACTCTGGCCCCGGGCACGCGGCTCGAGGTGACCGACGCGCAGGCCATGCAGGTTGAGGACGTGTTGTTGGCGCACCCCGATGTGGAGACGGTGTTCACCACGGTGGGACGGCAAGGCGCGCCCGAAGAAGCGAGGTTCAAGGTGAAAGTGGCCGATGATGCCGAGGGAGGCACGCGCGCGGTCATGGATGATTTACGCAGCCAGTTGGCCTCGACGCCGGGTCTCACATTTCAGCTGACGGGCGGCGCGTTCGACTTTGGTTTCGGCGGTTTGGCCGACCGCGATGTGGTGCTAGAGGTCAAGTCGGAGACGGGCGATCTGGCTATGTTGGCTCAGGGCGTGGATCAGGTGATGCAGGCGTTGGCCGCGATACCGGGTCTGACCGATGTGGAGAGCAGCTTGAAAGAAGGCAAGCCCGAAATGCGCATCGAGGTGGACCCGGAGCGGGCCGCGGTGTTCGGTTTTAGCCCGGCCTATGTGGGCGCGACCATCCGCACCTTGCTCACCGGCGATATCGCCTCGACCTATCGGGGCGAAGGGCCCGAGGCCGATATCCGCGTGCGTTTGCGGGAGGAGGATCGGGCGAATCTGGAGGACGTGCTCAATTACAAACTGCTCAGCCCCACCGGCCAGCTGGTCCCTTTGCGCAATGTGGCCACTCTGACTACGGGCGTCGGTCCCACCACCATCAGTCGCGTGGATCGTTTGCCCACGGTCACCATCGGCGCTAATCTCACGGGCCGTAGCGTGGCCGATGTGGAGGTGGACGTGGAGAACCTCATCACCACCATTCAATTGCCCGAAGGCGTGTCGGTGGAGTTGGGCGGTCGGGCCGCGATGGAGCAGGAGGCGTTCAACGACCTGTTTCTGGCCCTGGCGCTCTCCATCGCCTTTGTCTACATGGTGCTGGCCAGCCAGTTCAAGAGCTTCACCCAGCCGGTCATCATCATGATCGCTCTGCCGCTTTCGGTCATCGGCGCGATCCTGGCCCTGCTGCTCACCGACAATCCTATGGACATGACGGCCATGATCGGGTTCATCATGCTCATGGGTCTGGCCACCAAGAATTCCATTCTGTTGGTGGATTTCGCGAACAAGAAGCATGAGCAGGGGGTGTCTGCGGACCGGGCCATGCGCATGGCCGGCCCGATTCGTCTGCGCCCCATCTTGATGACGGCCATTTCGTTGATTTTGGGCATGGTTCCCGTGGCGCTGGGTTTGGGCGCGGGCGGCGATTTCCGCGCGCCCATGGCCATCGCGGTCATCGGCGGCATGACCACCAGCACCCTGCTCACCCTCTTCATCGTGCCCCTGGCTTATGCGATCTGGGTGAGTTTCCAGGATCGTTGGAAGGCGCGCCGCGCAGCCGGTCGCGCGGCCGACGAAGGCCCCGCGCCCGCGGAATCATCGGTGGAAGCCCAGCCGGTCTAGTTTTGCATGTGGCGGCCATCCATGACGGCCTGAATGAAAAAACTGTCATGGATGGCCGCACTTATTTCGAGACATGTTCATGACGTTATCATCATGATGTGATAAACTGTTCTGAGAATAGACGATGGACGATAGGACGATGGGGGTTAGGCTTGGCGATGATCTCATCGTCCCATGGTCCCATCGTCCCTTTCATCGGCATCGGTGGGCCGCCGGTCGTGATGCTTGCCTCGGAGTCGTTCCATGGCCCCACTGTCTCATCGCGCTGTCGTGCGCTTTGGCGTTTTGCTGTTCGTCGTTCTGCTTCTGGCGGGCGGCTTGCTGCTCTGGTCGCGGCCGACGTATTCGAATCCGCCTCATT
>JAADII010000072.1:1190-28525 GCA_013151415.1 Chloroflexota bacterium | reverse complement strand
TTCTCCAACCCCAAATGCGATTCGGCACTTCCTTCCCTTCTATCTCCATCCCTAAAGCGATGAAGAAGCGAGGCGGTGCGGCAGGGCCGGTTTGTATTGGGCGGCGCGTGAGCATCTGCGCCGTCTAGGCCTCGCCATTCATGCTTTCAACGTCATGGTCTATCAAAAATCAACCTCGTCCTCCAAACATTTTCTCATTACCGGCGGCGCGGGCTTCATTGGTAGTCATCTGGCCGAAGCCCTTTTGGAATCTGGCCAAAGGGTGACCGTGCTCGATGACCTTTCCACCGGACGATTCGAAAACATCGCCCATTTGGTGGGTCATCCTCGTTTTCGCTTCGCCATTGACAGCATCACCAACGCAGTTGTGTTGGACCGTTTGGCCAGCGAATGTCATGTCATCGTCCATTTGGCCGCGGCCGTGGGCGTTCAGCTCATTGTCGAGCGTCCGGTGCACACCATCGAGACGAATATCATGGGGTCCGAGGCCGTATTGCAGGCGGCGGCGCGTTATCGCGCCAAAGTGCTCATCGCCTCCACGTCCGAGGTCTATGGCAAGGGTGTGCGCGTGCCTTTTTCCGAAGATGATGATGTGGTGCTCGGGCCCACCAGCAAGAGCCGTTGGGCTTACGCGGCCTCGAAAATGGTGGATGAGTTCTTGGCGCTGGCGTATTATCGGGAAAAAGGCTTGCCAACCATAATCGCCCGTTTGTTCAACACGGTTGGTCCGCGTCAGCGAGGCCGTTATGGCATGGTGATCCCGCGCTTTGTAAGCCAGGCGTTGCAAGGCGAGCCCATCACCGTCTATGGCGATGGCCAACAGAGCCGTTGTTTTTGCGATGTTTCAGACGTGGTGCGCGCGCTCATGGGGCTGGCCGAGCATCCTCAAGCTGTGGGGCGGGTGTTCAATGTGGGCTCCACCGAAGAAGTCAGCATTTTGGAACTGGCTCAACGCGTGAAAGCCATTACAGGCAGCGATTCACCTATTGAATTCATTCCCTACGATCAAGCTTATGCTCCAGGTTTCGAAGACATGCGTCGTCGCGTGCCC
The DNA here is from genome assembly GCA_013151415.1 of Chloroflexota bacterium. Taxonomy (GTDB): domain Bacteria; phylum Chloroflexota; class Anaerolineae; order J102; family J102; genus JAADII01. The sequence continues at coordinate 27,474 of JAADII010000072.1, read as the reverse complement.
GATACGACGCGCATCCGTCGCCTGCTCGATTGGGAGCCGCGCGTGTCGTTGGATGAAATTTTGGCTCGCGTGGCGGCCAGCCTTGCATCCTGACGCGAGGCCTCAACCGTGAAACCCGCGACGATGCATAGACCCACGTGGAGATCGCTTCGGCCCCTTTGGGTCTCGCAATGATGAAGAAGATGAGTGGAGGACTATTTTCAGAGCGGCAGGTTGCAATAAATGATGTCTTTGGTGTTATAATAAAAACTCGACGATAGTTTTGGACTCAAGCGGTCGCGCGTTTCTGTATCCGAGGAGGAGAAAAATATGGCGGCCTTGCGCAACGAACTTTCCTGGTATGTGGTGCACACCAAACCGTGGAAAGAGTTGTTGGTGGCGGACCATCTAGAAAAACAGTTGGATCTGGAAGTGTTTTTGCCAGAAGTTTTACGATTTTATCGTAACGAATGGCAATTCCGCCCCTTTTTCCCTCGCTACCTTTTCGTTCGAGCCGATCTAAACATCGTTGAGGCTTCGGCCATTCATTATTCGCCAGGAGTCATCGGGTTGATTTCTTTCGGAAACGCTCCCCAACCGGTGGCGCATAAAATCGTCGAAGAAATCCGTCAGCGCATCGAGACCCTAAACGCCCAAGGGGGGATGCCCCGTTATGATTTTCGAGTCGGAGACAAAGTGCGAGTCGTGGACGGGCCGTTGCGCGGGCTTGAGGCTGTGTTTCAAAGGCCCATGCGTTCAGGTGACCGGGTGCGCATTCTGCTCGAATTTTTGGGGCGGTTGCGCGAAGTCGAAGTGCCCGCAGCCCATCTCGAAAAGGTGGGATCATCTCACTTTATCAAAGCAAAACGCCGGCGTCGCACGCGTGGTCGCGGCCGACGAATTCGTTATTCCACTTCCCTTATCTGATGGGTCGGCGCTGACGCGGTTCACCCTCATGCCCATATTCTCCTATTATCCATACATAGCAAATCTCTATGAACTCAACATCTCATCAACAACTCCTCACCAAAATTCACACACATGAGGCCCGGATCGCAGTCATCGGTTTGGGCTATGTGGGGTTGCCTTTGGCCGTCGCCTTCGCTGAAAGCGGTTTCGAGGTCATCGGCATCGACGTGGACGCGACCAAGGTGGAAGCCATCAATCAGGGCCGATCTTATGTCCAGGATATTCCATCCTCGCGTTTGGCCCCTCTGACGAAGGGCGGTGGAGCGCATGCTGGCTCGATTTCCGCCACGACCGATTACGCAATGCTCACCGATTGCGACGCGGCCATCATTTGCGTGCCCACCCCGCTGAACAAGACGCGCGATCCGGATGTGCGTTTTCTGATCGACGCCGGTGAGTCGGTGGCCAAATTCATTCATCCTGGCATGTTGGTGGTGCTTGAATCAACCACCTATCCCGGCACCACCGAAGAATTGCTTTTGCCCATGTTGGAAAGCGCTCGAAAGGAGGCTTCGTGGCGCGTGGGTGAAAAGTTTTTCCTGGCCTATTCGCCCGAGCGCATCGACCCGGGCCGAAAGGATTATACTGTGGAAAACACGCCCAAAGTTCTCGGAGGCGTGACCCCGGCTTGTCTGGAGGTGGCCTCGGCTCTTTATGGTCAGGCCATCGATCGCATCGTGCCTGTTTCCTCACCGGCGGCGGCCGAGATGACGAAATTACTTGAAAACACTTTTCGGGCGGTGAATATTGCGTTGGTCAATGAAGTGGCCATTATGTGCGATAAATTGGGCATCGATCCTTGGGAGGTGATCGAGGCCGCAGCTACGAAGCCTTATGGTTTCATGAAGTTTACGCCCGGGCCCGGCGTAGGCGGTCATTGCATTCCTTTGGATCCTCATTACCTTTCCTGGAAGCTAAAGACCTTGAACTATAACGCTCGTTTTATTCAACTTGCGGGCGAGATCAATACGGAAATGCCCCGATATTGGGTGGAAAAGATCCAAGATGCGCTCAACGGGGCGGGCAAGGCCGTAAAGGGTAGTCGCATTCTTGTGTTGGGCGTGGCCTATAAGAAAGACATCAATGATGTGCGAGAGTCGCCAGCGCTGGATATCATTGAATTGTTACGGGCCAAGGGTGCAGATGTGCGATATCATGACCCTCATGTGCCGCGATTTCTGCACAATGGTCACGGCTTAGAGAGCGAACGCGATCTCGATCAAGCCCTTCGCATGGCCGATTGTGTGGTCATTGTCACCGATCATTCGGCTTATGACTGGCGGGACATTGAACGTAAAGCCGCGCTGATTGTAGACACGCGCCACGTGATCGAGTAAGCTTTTATCCGCGAGCGTTTCATCTTATCTGGAATGAGAGGATGATTATTGTCGAATCGATATGACGTTTGCGGATGAGGTTTTGTTGTTGGCGTTTTCTTCTGGCATTGGAGCAATTTGATTATCGCGACAGCCACGTTTGAATACATCGCATATCCATGATGAAACGATTGCAACGTCTTTTTCGAGTGAAGAAGGCGGGCGGATTGCCGCCCAAAACCGTGGTCATCGTCTCCGGACTGCCTCGTTCTGGCACATCCATGATGATGAAAATGCTGGAAGCCGGCGGATTGGAGCTCATGACCGATGGTCTGCGCGAGGCCGACGCGGACAACCCCAAAGGTTACTACGAATATGAACGGGTGAAGCGTCTTGACAAGGGCGATACGGCTTGGGTGGCCGAGGCCGATGGAAAGGCGGTTAAGGTCATCTCCGCCCTGCTCGAACACCTGCCACCCGGTTATCAATACCGGGTGTTGTTTATGAATCGCCGCATGGAGGAGGTGTTGGCCTCTCAGCGTAAAATGTTGGAGCGTCGCGGCGAGCGTTCTGACATCGATGATGAAAAGCTCGGCGAGCTTTTGGCCAAGCATGTGCGAAAGGTGAAGGCTTGGCTTGCTGTTCAACCCAATTTCATGGTGCTCGACCTGGACTACAATCGCATGTTGTTGGAGCCTATGCCATATGCGGAGCGGATCAATGCTTTTCTTGATGGCATTCTTGACGAAAAGCGCATGGTCGGAGTCGTTGATCCAAGCCTTTATCGCAATCGAGCCGACGCGTCTGCGGATCGATAGGCGTTTTTTCATGGTTTTTGCTCCTATTCGACGCGTTTCGCAAATCAATAACCGAGGAAGTCGGCCAATAAGTGGTTGAAATGAACGCGAGTCTGGATTTAGCCTTACAATTGTTCACCTATTGAAAGCGCATTGTTGCCTTTATTTCAACGCGCGCTTATCATTATAGACCCTTTCATTTGGGGGGCTGTCATTGCCCTCCTTTTCGGTTGCAAAATAGTTTTCCCTTTTCATTACGCGCTTCCGGTCTCGCTCGTAAATTTCTCAATATTCCGTTCATAGAAATCCGAATCTTTTGCCAAAATCGGGCTTGCATAAACGTCGATCCCGCATTATTGAGAAATCGCTCTCGCTCCAAGGCGTCGTTTTGTCATTGTCATCATGGACAAGATCCGCAATCGTCATCTTTTCTTTATCGATGTCATTTTGATCTTATTGGCCGCATATGCGAGCTTCGCGCTGCGGCTGGATAGGCTTGACCTCGGTGATTTTTGGTTGGGCATGATAGTGTTTGGCGCGTTGAACGCCGCACTGATCCCACTTGTATTCAAATTCTCCGGCATATATGCTCGTTATTGGCATTATGCATCGATCGACGAATTGTTGCTGCTGAGCGCCACAGCCGTCATTGGCGGCCTATCGGCCTCGGTGCTTGCGTTGGGCGTCGCTTCTTTGCACATCGCTTCCATCTATATTCCGCGCTCCACGCCGTTTATTTTCTTGCCATTGGCCGTGTTGTTTACCGGTTTGCCAAGATTGGGTTTGCGGTTTTGTCACGCCTATCTCCAAACCAATGCCCGAGGTCGCGTCAAAAGCAAACCGGTTGCGATTATGGGAGCGGGCGACGCCGGCGGCATGATCGTCCGAGAGCTGCAACGGAATCCTCAATTGGGCATGTATGCCGCGGTCTTTTTCGATGACGATCCGGCCAAGCAAAACATGTATATTTATGGTGTGCGCGTGGTGGGAAACCGCCATGCCATCCCGCGGGCGGCGGCCGCATATAAAATCGAACAAGTCATCATCGCCATGCCCACCGCGCCCGGCCGGGAAATTCGCGAGATCGTGCGCATTTGCGAAGAAGCCGGATTAAAAACCAAAACCATGCCCGGCATCTACGACCTCATAGGCGGAAAGATCAGCGTCAATCAGTTGCGTGATGTCGAAATCGAAGACCTTTTGCGACGCGAGCCTATCCGAACAGACACCGCCGCGGTGGAGGAGTTGATCGCCGGCAAGACGGTGCTGATCAGTGGCGGAGGCGGTTCGATTGGCGGCGAGCTTAGTCGGCAGATCTGGCGCTGCGGCCCGGCCCATTTGATCCTTTTGGGGCATGGCGAGAACAGCATTTTTGAAATCTATGGCGAATTGAAGACCAAGGTTGAGAGCTTCTCGCGCAATGGTTACGATCAACGTTCTGGCCCGCCAAAGCTGACGCCGGTGATTGCCGATATTCGCTTTTCCGAACACATCGACTCCATCATAGCCGATTATAAACCCGACATCATCTTTCACGCCGCGGCTCATAAACATGTGCCTTTGATGGAGGCGAATCCAGAAGAGGCCATCACCAACAATGTTTTGGGAACTCGAAACCTGATCGAAGCTTCCTTATCCGCTGGCGTGGAGCACTTTGTGCTTATCTCCACGGATAAGGCGGTCAATCCCACGAGCATCATGGGCGCAAGCAAACGCGTGGCCGAGTTGTTGGTGCATCAAGCCGCGCGGCGCAGTGGACGCGCGTATGTGGCTGTGCGTTTTGGCAACGTTTTGGGCAGTCGCGGCAGCGTAATCCACACCTTCAAACGCCAGATTGCCAATGGCGGTCCCATCACCATCACTCATCCAGAAATGAAACGTTACTTCATGACGATTCCCGAGGCCGTGCAGCTTGTGCTCCAGGCTTCGGTGTTGGGAAAAGGGGGCGAGGTGTTTGTCTTGGATATGGGCGAGCCGGTGAAGATCGTCGATTTGGCCAAAGATTTGATCCGTCTTTCGGGCCTTGAAGTGGGTGAAGACATCGAGATCAAATTCATTGGCATGAGACCGGGCGAAAAGTTGTATGAGGAGCTTTTTGTGGCGGGCGAGGAGTATAGTCGAACCAAACACGAGAAGATATTTATCGCCTCGAACGCGAGCAGCTTTGTGCCCGAATTTTTGGATCTCACATTGGTGAGCCTGGAAATGGCCGCACAGCGTCGGGACCGAGAGGCCATTATCCACCTTTTGCAAACTTTGGTGCCCGAATACAAACCCGCTGGGCAAACCGGAGTGGTTGACAAGGCGGCCCCTGTTCCGGCCAAAGCGCCTGTTATGGTATTATCTCGTTAGCGCTTTGGTTTTATGGTGCGGGAAATGCGACGACGCCCCTGTTTTGTCGTGCGCATTTCGCCTCATTCCTCCGATTTGGTCGTCTTGTTTGGCTTAACCTCTACGTCTTATTAGCAATCCCGCCAATCGTATGGGGCGGAAAAGGCTTGCCCCAGTGATCGACGCGCTTTCAATTCATCTCACATCGACGCATCTCATCTCCCCTCCCTCCTGATGAAACACTTCTTGCTGTTACTCATCGCCTTTGCTCTAATCGCGGGGCCCACCCCTTTGTTTCAACAGGCGTCTTGGGCCAACGCTCCCCTTGCGCAATCATCCGGTCAAGATGATGCGTCCATGACCGGTGACGCAAATCCTTTGTCTATCGCCGCCCCGCCCACCTTGCGTCCATCGGTGACGCCGTCGCTCACCCCCACCTTCACCCCTGCGCCGCCGACAGACACGCCCGTTCCACCACCCACCATCACCCCCATTGTTCCCACTGATACGCCTTCCGCACCCACCCCAACCTCATCCGCGCCCACAAACACCCCCTCTGCTCCCATCAATACGCCCTCGCCCACCCATACTCCGGTTGGCGGCGTCACTGCAACGCCCACCTCGAGAGTGAGCCCCACCCCAACGTTTACACCGGCCGTCATCTCAACCCCCACAGCAACCCCTACGATGCCGCCAACAGCGCCGACATTCACCCCCACCGCTACATTGGCGCAGCCTCCGCCAACGAATACGCCCACGCCCACCATAGCGGCCGAGGCGCCAGCCGCGGGTGAAAGCGCGCCCACCGCGGTTGTCATCATGCCGCGTATCGAAAATGAATCGCAAGAGGGCAACGCCAACGCCCCGCCCTCCAATCCATTCGGGCCGGGAATTTTTCTCATTCTTGGCGGCGCGGCTTTATTACTGGCCGGCGGACTTCTGTTTGTCTTGCGCAAACAATTATAAGCGCTCAAAACGCCCGCGTTTCTTAGTGGACGCGGGCGTTTTCGCGCCGCTTTCCTTTAATGTCGTCCATGTCAGGGCGAAAGGCCGGGCCGCGCGGCCAATCGTTTCAATTCAAGTCTCATGAGTCGCGAACATCGCGTTGTGTTGTTGCGGTCGAGTCGGCATTTGGGCGGAATCGAGCGTCAACTGCTCGATCACGCTCGGCGCTTGCGAACCGAGGGCTGGCGACCATACATCGTATGCCTTCACCGACGGCCATCGCCTCATCCTTTGACGATTGCCGCTCGAGCGCAAGGCGTTTCCGCTTCCACCATTTTTGATCCCTCGCCCCATAGCCTTGCACCCTGGCGAGCGTTGAGCAAAGCCCTGAGTGCGATCCAGCCCCAGATTATTCACACCTGCGACTATCGCACCGATGTGATGGCGGCGTGGCTTGGCCGGGGCCGCGTTTGGCTGGCCGAATCTCATGGCCACACGGGTGGCGGGTGGCCCATGTCATTGTGGAATTGGCTTGATGTTCGGGCGTTGCGTCGCGCTCGTTGCATTATGGCCGTATCATTGGCTTGGGAGACGGCGCTGGCCGCGTACGGGATTTCGGCTACGCGATTGCGCACCGTCGGCAACGCGACCGCCGCACTCTGGCCCGATCCCTCTCCTCCACCCAAGCAACCCTCCTCGCCCGGTCCATTTATTCTTTACGCGGGGCGACTTTCGCCCGAAAAGGGGGTGGATCTGTTGTTAACGGCGTGGCCCGACATTCGTCGTAAGCATCCGCAGGCCGAGCTATGGGTGTTGGGTTCAATCGAGCGAGGCTCGAGTTATGCAGCTCGTCTCGAACCGGGGCTGCATCAAAAAGGCGTTCACTTTTTCGGTTATCATGAAGACATTCGGCCCTGGCTATTGGCCGCCGACGCAGTGGTTGCGCCTTCGCGACGCGAAGCCTGGGGTTTGACCGCGTTCGAGGCGCTTTGCGCCGGCAAGCCCTTGGTCGCGACGCGAGTGGGAGGATTGCCCGAATTGTGTCGCGGCGCGCCTCACGCTCATCTTGTCACACCCGAAAACTCAGACGCGTTGGTCGAAGGCGTGAGCATCGCTTTAGCGCCTGATTTTCCTCGCGGGCAAGCGGTGGCGCGAGCCTATCGCACGCAGACGCGCTTTGATCCGCAACGCCGTTTCGAGAAAGTGCTCGCGTGTTATCGTTTGGCGCTGAGTTTCGAGCCTATTGCAAGACGCGACGAGAATATGATATCATGAAATCGAAAAGTTTATTATGGGCGCAGCCAGCCAGATCGCGATAATGAAGGATGCTTCACCAGCCAAAACGCCCCCTCGCTTTGCGCAGGTCGTTGTTTTGTTGCCAATCGACCGCCGCCTCAGCGAGACGCGCAAGAAAGGCAAAGGGGAAACATTGGTGGATTTTAGTCCCGAAAGCCAGGTCTTCACTTACGGCATTTTGCGAGAACAGGCGGGGCGGGTGAAGCCCGGGCAGGTGTGGTGGGTTCCCTTTGGCAAAAGCAAACAGCAGGGCGTGGTGCTGCGGCTGAGCCATGAAGCGCCGCGCGATTTCGCGGTGAAGCCGCTGTCCGAACCGGTGATGGACGAACCCGCGCTTACGGCGGCGCAACTGGAATTAGCTTTATGGCTCAGCCGTCGCTATCTTGCGCCGCTTAGCGAATGCATGCGTCTGATCTTGCCGCCAGGATTTGGCGCGCGTAGCCAGGTGATGGTGGAATGGACGCCCGGCGCGCCGATCTATCCCGATGCGCTCACCCCTGCTCAGCAAGCATTGCTCTTGCATTTACGCCGCAAGCCCATGTCACTGGCCGAATTGCGACGCATGGACCGCCGGCTTGCATCCGACGACGTGTTGGGCGCGTTGTTGAAAGAGGGCCTCCTGCGTTTGACAGATCGAACGAGCGGTCGCGCGCCAAAACCCAAGACCCAACGCCGTGTGCGGCTCGCCATTTCACCCGATCAAATTGACCGCGCGCTCATGCACCTGGGGCGCGGTTCGAAGCAAGCCGAGGCGTTGGCCTGGCTGGGCGATCACCCCGAGCAGGAGCCAAAACTGAGCGAACTGGCCGAAATCATTGGTTCGAGCGTGGGCCCCATACAAAAATTGGCGGCAAAAGGATGGGTGGAAATCACGGACGAAGGCCGCGTGCGGCTGCGCCTATCGCCAGAGCAGGTTCCCGCTACGGTCATCGCCATGCGCGGGGCCGAACGTTATCGCCGACCTTTGGAGACATTGGCCCGCGCGGGCGATGAACCGGTTTGGGTGGGATGGTTGTATGCCGAGGCCGAAACGAACGCAGCCACTGTGCGTAAGTTGGCTCTGGCCGGACTGCTGGAGTTGAGCGAGGAGGAGGTTTGGCGAGACCCATTGGCCGGTCGTGAATTTCAGGCTGAACGCCCTATTCAGCTTACCCAGGACCAGAAAAAGGCCTGGGAGCAAATCTCGGCTGGCCTGGATGCGTGGTTGCCGCTACGCCCGGCTGCCGCCGCGAGCCCGCCCGTTTATCTCATCCATGGCGTAACCGGCAGTGGCAAGACCGAGCTTTACCTGCGCGCATTGCAGCGAACGGTGGATGCAGGCAGGCAAGGCATTGTGCTGGTTCCCGAAATCAGCCTGACGCCGCAGACGGTGCGCCGTTTCGCGGCCCGTTTTCCAGGACGCGTGGCTGTGATGCACTCGAAGCTCTCGGATGGCGAGCGTTTCGACGCCTGGCGACGGGCCAAGCGCGGCGAGATCGATGTGATGGTGGGGTCGCGCTCGGCTTTGTTCGCCCCCTTTTCCAACATTGGCCTCATTGTGGTCGATGAAGAACACGACGCGGCCTATAAACAAGTTCGAACCCCGCGCTATCATGCTCGCGATGCGGCCATCGAGTTGGCGCGTCTCAGCGCGGCGGTGACATTGCTCGGCTCGGCCACGCCTTCACTGGAGACCTACTTTCAAGCGCGACGAGGGGTTTATACATTGCTCGAGTTGCCGCGACGGGTGCGCGGGCATTGGTCTGGAAAGGAAAAGGGCGAGCGCAAGACCATGGGCTCGAAGGTGGAGATGTTGGATATGCCGCCTGTGGAAGTGGTGGATATGCGGGCCGAGCTTCGTGCAGGCAACCGCTCCATGTTTTCTCGGGCGCTAAGCCAGGCCTTGCGAGAAACGTTGGCTCGCGGAGAACAGGCCATTCTCTTTCTCAACCGTCGCGGCTCGGCCAGTTTCGTGCTTTGTCGCGATTGTGGGCATGTGATGCACTGCCCCCGTTGCGCGGTCCCGCTCACCCATCATCGGCATGCGCGAGTGCTGATCTGTCATCACTGCAATCATCGCCAGCCCATGCCCACAACCTGTCCCAAATGCAATAGTCGCCATTTCAAAGAGTTTGGCGCGGGCACGCAGCGGCTCATCGACGCGCTCAAGGCCGAATTCCCCAGCGCGCGACCCTTGCGTTGGGACCGCGATGCAACCGGCGGCAAAACCAGCCACGAAGATATTTTGCAAGATTTCATCGACCACAAGGCCGATGTGTTGGTGGGAACGCAGATGATCGCCAAAGGGTTGGATCTCCCGTTGGTCACCCTGGTGGGCGTGCTCAGCGCGGACGTTGGTCTTTTTCTTCCTGATTTCCGCGCGGCCGAGCGGGTGTTCCAAGTGCTGACGCAGGTGGCGGGCAGGGCCGGGCGCTCGGCTCGAGGCGGAAAGGTCATTTTTCAGACATATCATCCATCTCACTACGCCATCAATGCAGCCGCGCATCACGATTATGCCGCTTTTTATCGCCAAGAAATGCCGTTTCGTCAGGAGCATGGCTATCCGCCCTATCGTCGTCTCACCCGCTTGCTCTATCTTGACGCGAATCGCGAACGTTGTCAGCATGAAACCGAGCGCATGGCTCGGCGATTGCTCGAGCGGGCCGAAGCATTGGGGTTGGATGATTTTCGTCTCATTGGTCCTGCTCCGGCGTTTTTTAGCAAGGAGCGCGGGAAGTTTCGCTGGCACATTATTTTTCGCTCCGAAGACCCGGCTGCGTTGCTCGCAACCGCTCGCCTCACCCCCAATTGGCGAATCGACGTAGACCCCGTGGATACGTTATGATTAACAAGCGCTTCGTAGGCGTCGGTTTGCCCGCGAAGCTTTTATCTTTGGATTTTCAAGCCTCATTTTCACCACACATTGAAAGGAGTTGCTCTCGTGATCGTAGTCGCTAATCGCATCCCTGTGAGTCCCGGCTTTGAAGAAGCATTTGAAGAGCGTTTTCGTCAGCGCAGCGGCCTGGTGGATAAATCTCCAGGCTTCATTCGCAATATGGTGCTCCGACCTGTAGATGATACATCGGAATATTATATCATCCTCACGTTTTGGGAATCCAAGGACGCGTTCGAGGCCTGGACCAAGAGCGACGCGTTCGTAGAGGGGCATAAACGCGCCCGTTCTGCGCCCGAAGGCATGTTTGCGGGGCGAAACATTTTCGAGATGCATGAAGTGATCCTGGACACCGATGAGGCGAAATGAAAAAACGCCTTTTTCTCCTGGCTTTAGCGCTCTCGCTTTTTTCGCTCCTGATAGTGGTCGCGATCCGGATGCGCGCGCCCGGGCCTGTCGCGCGCGCCGATGCCGGTCGGCTGGTGTTGTGGGCTGCAGGTGACGCTCGCAAAATTTTGCCCGGCGCGCCCGTCGAATCGAACAATGTTGTTTGGGATGCGACGCGAGGGGAGGTGCGCATCAAGGCCGCGCGCAACGAGACCGCGGCTTTTCAGCTCGTTCTCACCGCGACTCAATCCCTTTCGCAGGTTGATGTGACCATTGGCGCGTTTGAGGGGCCGACCGCGCTGCCTGCTGGCGCGGTCACGCTTTTCCGAGAGGCCGTTTACACGGTCGGCAGCCCCTCTGATCCCTGGGGATATGGCATTCCCGCCGCTACCCTGCCCCCCGGCCCGATTCCTGACGCGCTCATCCCTTTTGAAGATCCTTATCAACCCGGTCAACCTTTGGGCGCGCCCTTCGATGTGCTGGCCGGTGAGAATCGCGTCATCTGGGTGGATGTCGCGATCCCCGCGGATTCGCCCGCCGGCGACTATGCTGCGCCGATCACGGTCACTGTGGGCGGGAAGCCCGAAGCGGCCGCGGTCGTGCGCCTGCATGTTTGGAACTTCACCCTGCCCGACCGCCCTTCCCTGCCCATACTTGTTCCCAGCGACCCTTATTGGACGCTGCCGCCGCAATACGAAATGGGAGAGGACCTTGAAGGCGTGGCGTCCGTTGCGCGCAAGATGAATCAGGCCCTATTTCAACATGGGCTTCTTCCGGGCTCCTTTCTCAGCCGGCCTCAGGTCTATGAGCAAGACGGCGCTCTCGTTCTGGATTTTACGGACATCGACGCGGAAATGGCGCCATATATGAGCGCGGGGCTTTCTCTCTTTCATATGCCCGATGCTTGGGACGGCGCGGCCGAACGTTATCCTTTTCGAGACGCGCAAGGCGATTATTACCGGCGCGCCGCGTTCGATGATCCTGTTTTTCGCCAAAAAGCCATAGCCTTTTACCGGGCCTTGCGCGATCATTACGCGGCCCGCGGCTGGCTGGACGCGGCGCTTGCTTATCCCACAGATGAGACGCAATGGGTGGCCGACGAACCGCTGCACAACGGGCCTATGGGTTTTCAACGATTGCAACAATGGGCGCAGATCATTAAGGCCGCAGACGAAGATATACGCGTTTCCGCGGCCAGCGTTTTCCCCGCAGCGCCGGGGCCAAGCGAGCGCGGTTGGGTGGATTTGAAAGGTCTGGTGGACGACTGGCAGATCGTGGCCGATGACATGGAGGGCTATCCCCCAATTTTTCAAGAGCGACAGGCGCTTGGCGAAACCATCAGTTATTATCTCAACGATTACGGCGACTTCATCGATTATAAAGCCGCGCTTCATCGGCTGCTGGTTTGGGACGCATTCCTTTACGACATCGATAGCATTCAAGGATGGGCGGCCGCGGCCTGGATCGACGAAGACCTGATCCCTCAAAATCCGTGGGAAACTTCGCTTGACGGCGTATTTGGGCATGGAGGCGGCGCCTTTTTTTGGCCTGGAAATCATATCGAGGGAGACCCCGATCTCAACACCAACGGTCCCTTGCCCTCTCTGCGTCTAAAGCTTTTGCGTCAGGCGCTTTATGATTACGAATATCTCAGGCTGCTGGCTGAAACCACGTCCTCGGGCTACGCGAAAGGCGTCGCGCGCGATCTCATCCCTCGCGACCTGTTTCATGCGGATCCGCCTCTCGAACGATTTTACGCGCAACGGGAGTGGATGGGCGAGATATTGGGAGGCGAGCGGGAAATGACGCCTGTGACCATCAGCGGCCGCGTGACCGATGCGAATGCCGCGACGGGCGTCGCAGGCGCTTTGGTGCAGGCCGCTCATACGGCCGCTCGAACCGACGCTTCAGGCGTTTACACCCTCACCCTGGCCGCGAACGAAACCACCATCACGGTCACCCACCCTCGCTATCACCCTCAGGTTGTTTCTGTGGCGTCATCGCCGCTAAACATCAACCTGACGCCGTTGGCCCAGGAGACGACGCTTTTGTTCTCTTTCGAGGATGAGGCTGAGGTCGAAGCATGGGAGCCCACCAATGTGATCAGCCTTGCGCGCGTGCAAGCGCACGCGACCGATGGCCAATGGGCTTTGGCTGTGCAGTTCGATGACAAGCCAGCCGAGGACGCTGAAATCGGCGCCTGGGACCTGCCCTTGCTCGATTGGCGCGGATACGACTTTCTGGAATTGGACGCCTACCATGCCAGCGATTACTACACCGAATTCGAAGTGGGCGTCGCCGACGATGCCGGAGGGTGGTATCCGAGCACCGGGGGCGCGATCTTCTTTTGGCCTCGCATGGCCCGCCGCATAGTTATCCCTATAAGCGAATTAGGGCGCGATCTAGATTTGAGCGCCATCGGTTGGCTTAGCCTCGCGCCCGAGACCGTGACCGAACAGACCGATTATAAAAACAATGTCCGCCGCTGGCCTCTAGGTCCACGGTTGTTCTATATTGACAATATTCGGCTCATACGCTTGTTAGAGACGCCCCTCCCGCAGCCCACGCTCGCTCCCACAACCACGCCCACTCCCACGCCGCATTCAACGCCTGTTCGACAATGGCTGCCGCTCCTTCGTGGCTGAGCGTCCGAAAAGTCCTCTATTTTTGGTATAGGGGCAGGTAATATTGTTTGGGCCACGGCTCGAGGGGAATGAGGGTGGCCGGATCGCCGATGAGCGTGAATAGTTGGAGCAAGTAGGTGGCGTAGTCGTATCCCTGAGCATATGCGCGTAGCTTCCCCTGAAGTGCGGCCTGGCCCAGATGCCTTACCCGCTTTTGCACAAGGGCCTGTAAAAAGCCTTCATCGATGAGCGCATTGCCCGTGGAAAGCCCATAACCGGTGCTTGCCACATAGCCAATAATCCCGCGGCCGTCCGCGGCAAGCAACATTTGCTCTTGCAATGAACGCGAGTTGGGCCAATAAAAAATGCCCGTCAGGCTGGCCATGGAGAGCAAAAGGGCCGGACGCCCTTCATTTTGCAGTTGGGGCAGATCTTCGGGCGTGAGAATGCGGCTGGCCGACCACGCGCCGGGCTGGCCGTGCCCCACATAGTTCACCAGTAAAGCGCCCTGACTCCAATTTTCCAACAGGTCGCGACGCAGAGCGTCCACATTGGGGTGAGTGACATGCAAGTAAAAGGCGCGCGGGTCCAGCGTCGCGCGAACAATGTCTTCGGCTTCATTGGCCAGCGCTGCGAAGTCGCCGGCGTTATCGCCCTCATCCGCCACCGACAACATCACCCTGAGCCAGGAAGCGTCGCGCGGCAACGCGTCGTAGGCGATAAGCTTGTCCACCAGCGCCTCGGCTTCGGCCAATGTTTGCGCCGGCAAGCGACCCAGCATGAGATCGGGAACTTCGTCCTCTCCGGCCACGGCCGCGTAGCGGTTTTCATCGGCCACTTCTTTCAACCACGGGTCCACCACGCGTAGCAAGACCGGGATGCGCACCGGCTCCTGACTCACAAAACCCACCGGGTCATAATGTCCGTCGCCCAGCAAAGTGACGAACGCGGGCGCGGGAGGTTGCCAGCGAGCCAGTGCGTAAGCCAAAAACGCGCGGATGGCTTGCGGATGCGCATCGCCGCCGTTGAATGCATCATAGATCGCATCCAGGGGAACGACCTTGGCGGATAAGCCCTGATTTGCTCGATGAGCAGCCAGACGTTGGGCCGCGGGCAGCAGTTCTTGTGGGGCGATGATAAGATAATCGGCCTGTTGCTCTTCCGCCAGCAAATCTATGTCGAGCGGCGCCAATGTCACGGTGGGTTGGGCCATGGCCTCGAGCGTGGCCGCTTCGTAGAAGACCAAGGCCTCGCTCTCGCTGCCAAGACCATACCATGATGCGCCGCCCGGCGTTGTTGTGATGGCAAGGTTTTTCACGACCACAGGCGCCAGCGGATCACTGACATCCCACACCTGAGGCGTTTGGCTAAACCCTTCCAACCAAATTTGCCAGGCGCCGGGCCAATTCGTGTGAAAGCGCAGCCGATCGTCCTCGGCTTTCAAACGGCGCGCATATTCCACCTCGATCCAATCAAGAAGCGCAGCATTGCGTCCGGCGTCCAGGCTGCTGGCGCCGATTTCCAATACATTTCCCTTTTCTCGCAACAGAAAATGAGGAATTGCGGTCTCATACACCACAATTTGTTGGTTACTGATCTCAAAGCTTCCGGCGTCGAAGCCATTGATCCACGCCTGCGCTTGCAGCCGGCCCTGGTTGGAGCCGACCATACGCAAACGTAACGTTGCATCCACCACGCCCCACACGCCGGGAGGCAGGTCGAATGATAAGGTGCGACTGGCCAATCCCGATCTGTCGGGCTGAACCGAAAGCCAAAACCAGCGATCGCCGACCGCGTCGCTGGCGGTCGATTGATAAAGCAGCTGTTTCTCCAAACGCACCGCATCGCGGAATGAAGGCATAATAGCGCCCGGTTCACTGCTGGCGGCCTCGCGCGTGCGCACCCGCATCCCTTCCCCGGCTCCGGTCAGCAACCAAAATGTGCGTTCCCGGCTGTAATGCGGCCGCCAGGGTGGAACATAGAAAAGAATGCTGTCTTCGGGATCGAAACGGCCATCCTCCTCACCGAGAACCAGGATGGGGATGGGCTGCGCGGCCATAGTCATCCGCCACTGGGCGGGATCGAGGTCATCAAGATTCGCGCCCGCGCCCACCAGTTGCTGATAAGTGATGCGATGCAATCCCGGTTCCGTTACGGTGACGCGCAGTCGTTCGCCCCCAGGTTCGGGCTGAGGAGCGGCTCCTTGTAATGTTTGAGCGTCGTCCGGCGGCGTCTTGGGCGCGTGTCGCCAATATCGGCCTTCGCGATAATTCACAATGGTTTCCCGGTAAATCGGCTCCCATAACGGATCTGGGCGCGCGGGTTCAAGTTTCCACCATGTTCCGACCAGGTCCAATCTCACCCGCATGTCCGGCATGACGATCAGCGCGCCGGTCTCGGCGTCTCGGCGCAATGGACGCACCCGCACGCGCACCACCCATTGGTCTCGCAGCCAAAACGGCTCTCCAACAGTCTCGGCCGCGGCGAGTTGAGCCTTTTTCCGCGCGCCGAACGCGTCGGACATGTCCAAAATTATGGTCTCGCCGGTCACTTCGGCCACCTCGGCCGTTACGCCTGCGGGAAGCGCCACATACATGGTGTATCCGCGCAGAGCATGGTCGGCCAGGCTAAAATTGGGCGCCAACGCCTCTAAGTCAGCGATTGTGTAGTTCTTAGAGCCATCCCAAAATTGTGTGTGCACATTGAGCTCGATGCCATCGTTGATGAATCGGGCCGAGGGATGGTATCGCGGCGAGATGACCGGCTCGCCCTCCTGCGCTTCGGCTACTATGTGCGGGGTCGGTGCGAGAAATAGGATGGGCCAAACCAAAAAGATGAGAAATGCGCGAAAACGCGTGCGAATCATAACATTGGAAAAAAGGCGGAGCAGTAGCCAAAAAAATGACCGGCGAAGCCTCTGTAGCCACCGGTCATTTTATCTTATCTGGATTGTGGGTGAAAAGCGAGGAGGATGATTATTCTTCGGCCAGTTGAAGGGTGCGACTAATGATGTCGTCGTCCGCTTCTTCAAACCATTGTCTCTTGCGCCGCTTGCCTTCTTTTTTCTTTCGTCGGCTCTGCGCCTTTTTCAAGGCGTATTCGAAAGTCGTGGGAGCGGGCGCCTCCTCTTCCTCATCGTCGAATAAGTCTGTTTCAGCCTCGGGCTTGGGTTCTGGCTCAGGTTCAGGCATCACCGCGCGCATAGAGAGATCGATCTGGCCGCGACGACGACGCACATTGAGCACCTCGGCTTCCACCTCATCGCCGATGCTCACCATGTCGCTAGGATGATTGAGATAACCATGCGACATTTCTTTGACATGGACCATGCCGTCATAGCCAACGCCAATGTCCACAAAAATGCCGTAGTTCTCGATACGCGTCACGGTGCCCTTGACCACTTCGCCCTTTTTCAGATCGCGAATTGTACGCGTGCCGGGCGGGATGAGCGTGAGGCTGATGCGATTATGTTCTTTGTCCAGATTTTTGATCCAGGCCGTCACCTCCTGGCCCACCGACAAGACGTCGCTGGGCTTATTCACGCGTCGCTGCGCGATTTCGGAAACATGCACCAACCCATCGGTGCCCACGCCGATGTCGATGAATGCTCCAAAATCGGCCAATCGTCTCACCCGACCCTGGACTTCTTGACCCACGGCCAGCTTGCGGACGATTTTCTTGGGAGGAATGACCTTGATTTCTGGACTCGGCTTTTTGGCTTTCGCCACGATCGATCTCCTTATTGGCTAAGTATTTTGGCAAGCGACAATCATATAACCAATGACCGATACTGTCAAGCTTGGGCGTAAGAGAAAATGTAGAATTAACGCGGCCAACGTTGGGTTTCATCCCATGGGGGCAGGGTGGCTGGTCGCGCCGGCGGGAAATCGGGCGGAAGCTCGAACCATTGTCGGAGATAGATGTCTTCTGGATCCAGCGGTCGCGCTTGTTTCAGATGACGCTCGCACGCGTCCGCGTCCTTTTCTTGCCAGGCGCACAAAGCCAGCAAAAGATGCGCTTTCAATGCAAAGGGCAGCTCGCGCAGCGCGCGGTTGGCCACCATCTGACAAGCTTGATATTGCCCAAGGTGAAACAAAGCGGTTCCCGCGCCCAGCGCCGCGTCCATGCGCGTGGGATCGGCCTCGAAAACATGGTGACAATGCCGCAAAGCTTCGCTCCAATCTCCACGCGCAGCCGCCTGCACGGCCTGGGCCATCTCTCCTGCGCCGGCCGCGTCGGCGTCAGCTCGCAACTCGCTCGCGATAAGGCTTGCGCGTCGGGCCTGGGTCTCGTCTCCTATGGCTTGGGCCGCCTTGGCGAACGCCGCCCACAGATCGGCTGATTCGGGGTTCGCGCTCAGCGCGCGGGTGAGGATATCCATGGCATCGGCGGCCAGCCCCGCCTCGAGCGCGGCCGGCCCAAGTTGGGCGTAGGTGGTGAGATGGCGGGGAAAATAACGTAAGATATGACGGCCCAACGCGAAACCAGCCTCATAATGCCGTTGCGCCAACAAATCTTGTAGTCGTTCGCTCAAATCAGAGAGGGGGACCTTGGACATCATGTTAGTCCTTTCCGTTGTATATCCACTCTTCGAACAGTGGCGTCAGATCGCATCCACAATGTTTTTCCGCCAATTGTTTGAACGATTCGGTGGTGGCGATATCCCATTTGAAGGTTTGATAGTAATCTTTGAGAAGCGCGTCGAGCGCATCCTCACCCATTTTTTGGGCCAGCGCATCGAAAAATAAAGGGCCGCGACCATAAACAATGGCGCTATAGCTCGGACCGTCGTACGCGGCCACAGGGCGTCCTATCGGAATATCGGCCCGATCGATTCGCTCCCAACGTCGTTCCAACGAGTCGCGAAATGCATCGGCGCCTTTTGGGCCGTAGACATCGCCAAAATAAAGCAGCGTGGCATATTGCGTCAGCGACTCGTCCAACCAGGGTTCGTCGATTTGATCATTGCCGACCACACTGTAAAACCACTGGTGAGCCACCTCATGGACCGTGGCCATCTCGAAAAACGGTATTTCAGGATCATAAATGTCCAGCGCGACCACCACAATGCCGGGATATTCCACGCCGCCTGCGAGCGTGGGCGTGCCCACCACATCTAATTCAGTGAAAGGGTAAGGGCCAAAACGTGTGCTGAAACTTTTGAATGCGTCCACGGCCATGTCAAGAGCCCGCTTGTTCGCTTCGGCCTTTTGTGGCGGCGCGTACGCGTTGATAACGGTCTCGCCCACTTTTTGGCTGAGTTTTTCATAATGTTGGCTGCTGACAAGATAAAAATCGCGCATGGGTCCGGCGGCGAAGGTGATGATCTCCCGGCCATCCCCTTCTTCACGTTCGATTTCCACGCCTGAAGCCAGCACTTTTTGTCCGGCCGGGGCGTCGACCCGCACCAAATAGTAGCTTGTGTCCGAATAGACCACATCGCCGATTTCGGGCGCGATCTCCACGTTCCAGCCTTCGTCATCGTAAACCGCGATCATGGGATAAAAATGCGCCAGGGCCAAGATCCCGTCCAGCAGGGCGAATGTTCCGTAATTGCCGCCCGGTTCGGTGGGAACTTCCACCTCAAAATCCATGCTCACCACCACTTGCTCTCCAGGTTGCAAAGCTGGCTCAAGCGGGATGACCATAAGGCTGTCTTGGAGACCATACCGTGGCTCCACGGGTTTGCCGTTCACTGCGAGATTGGTGATCTCGCTCTTGCCGTTGGCAAGGTTGGGAAATAGCCTGAAATCGAGTTCGGTCAAAGGAACGTCTTCGGCGTTGGTGTATCGCACCTCTTCGCGACCCTCGAGTCGCGTGAGATCATCCGAGAGGCGAAGCGCGATATGATATACGCTGGCGTTGCCGCGCGAGGCCAACGCGCCTTGTTCGCTCGGCGTCAGACCGACCGCGAAAGGTTCGCGATCATCCCAATCTAGATCAAAGAGGCTAGACGCAGGGGTTGCGGGCTGGGGCGAGGGGGTGGCCGTGGGCGAGACCGTGGGTTGGGTTGTGACGCCGAGCGGGATGGTTGGCGACGCCTCGATTGTTGCAAACGCGCTCGTAGTGGGGTTGATGGGCGCGGTCGGCGTCGCGGGCGGTGAAGGCGGGGCGCAGGCGACCAAAAGCAGGGGGATGAGAATGAAAATGAGCTTTTTCATGACGTCATTATGCCATTGGCTCCGATTCGGGGGAAATCGGAGTTGCGGCTATCTCGCCTTAGGCAATTATATGGTAAAATAAAGGGGCTCCAACCATTGCATTCATCTCTTTTGCTGTCATGCCCGACATCCAGGTTCAAGTCAAGCCCGCATTATCCGGCGATGTTGGTCGCATCCAACACTTGCAGCATCACGCGCGCCACACATGCGTGCGTTATGGTTACGAAGACCTGGTTTGCATGATCGAGCGCGATTATTGCTTTGTGGCCGACACGGGGCCGTTATTGTGGGGGTTCATTTGCGCCAGCCTCAGGCAGCCTGGTTTGGCGCAAATTCGAGGATTGGGCCTGATCAATGGTTGGTCAGTGGAAAAAGGACTGACTCGTCTATTGCGGCCGTTGGAAGAGGCGCTGGCGCAGGATGGCGTCTGCGCGCTGATGCATCTGGCGGCCGAGCGTTGGCTGACGCCGCCTTTGCAGCGTCAGGGCTTCGAGGTGGTGGACTATATCGTCAATTTCGAGCGCGCCGCTCCTCATCGCCCCCTGCTTGCCCAGCACCGAATCCCTTACATTGTTTTGCGTTCACCGGCTTTGCACGAGATTCAACAACTGGCCGAGCTGGACCGCAGGGCGTTTTCCTGGCCCTGGCAGTTCACCGAAACCGAACTGATCCAGTTGCTCATGACAACGGCCCGGCTGGTGGTGTTGGAAAGTGAAGGCGAGCTCGTGGGCTACGCCTGCACCGATGTGTTGGGTTCGCGCGCCCAATTGGTGCGCGTGGGCGTGGATCCGTTGCATCAAGGCATGGGGTTGGGGCGCTATTTGCTGGCCGACGCACTCGATTTCGCGGCCGCAGCGGGCGCGCGTATCATGACTCTAAACACTCAATGGCGAAATCAGAGCTCGCAAAGGCTCTATCAGGGGTTTGGTTTTCGCCAGGTGGGCCGTCGCGTGCCCGTTATGTTGAAACGGTTGCCTTGCTCATGACACGCGATGCATCTCCCACGATCCAGGCCGTCATCTTCGATTTTGGCGGGGTGCTTATCACCGATCACGCCGCCAAAGCGCAGTTGGCGGCATATGACCGCGTATTGGGATGGCCCGAAGGAACGCTGCACGCGCGTTTGTATAGCGGGCCCGCGTGGGAGGCGGTCTCGACCGGTGCGATTTCGCTGGATGAATATTGGGAGCGGACCGTCGGAGATGTGGACGCGCTACTGCCAGCGCATTTTCGCGCATTTCAAGACAATTTCTTTGGCGAGCGTTTGGATGAGGCGGTGGTGCGTTTGGCTTGGCGTTTGCGCCGCCATTATCGACTGGCGCTCCTCTCCAACGCCACGGCTTTGTTGAAGGAGCGGCTGGAAAAAGAATCGCAATTGGATGGGTTGTTCGATGTTACGGTGATCAGCGCGTTGGCGGGCGCGCGCAAACCCGATCCCCGAATTTATCGCATGGTTTGCCAGGAGTTGGCTCTTCCGTTCGATGCTTGTGTGCTTGTGGACGACAAAGTTCGCAATACAAAAGTCGCCCGCAAGCTGGGCATGCGCGCCATCGAACATCGTGACGCGGCCTCGACCGAACGGGCGCTCCGCGCTTTGGGACTGCAATTCTAAACCAAAACCGCAAGGGCGACGCGCCTTATCGACGCGCGTGCATCTTGTCGCGTTTCTGGGCGATGCCCTTGAACAGGCGTCGCTCTAGCTCAGATAATCGCGCAATTTGCGGCTGCGAATCGGATGGCGCAATTTGCGCAAGGCTTTGGCTTCGATCTGGCGAATGCGCTCGCGCGTCACCCCAAATTCTTGCCCCACTTCCTCCAGGGTGCGGCTGTTGCCGTCATATAGGCCAAAGCGCATTTCCAACACCTTGCGTTCGCGTTCATTGAGTTGTTCGAGAATCTCTTGCATTTGCTCCTTGAGCAATTGATGCGAGGCCGCGTCAGCGGGCGCGGGCATGCTTTCATCTTCGATGAAATCGCCCAGTGACGAGCTATCCTCGTTGCCCACCGGCATCTCCAGCGACATCGGCTCTTGTGAAACGCGCATGATGCGCCGCACTTTGGCGGTCGCTCGCTTGAGCGTGCGCTTTTGCACCGGATCCAACGGGCGTCCCTCGGCCAACGCTTTTTTGATGGCCTCGCGCTCCTCCACCGGTTCGATTAGGTCCATTTCCAAGGCGATTTCTTCGGGCGTGGGCTCTCGCCCCAGCTCTTGCGTCAATTGACGTTGCACGCGCAACATGCGATTGATGCTTTCCACCATGTGCACGGGGATGCGAATGGTGCGCGCCTGATCGGCGATGGCCCTGCTAATGGATTGGCGGATCCACCAGGTTGCATAGGTGCTAAACTTATAGCCCAGACGATAATCGAATTTCTGCACTGCTCGCAGCAGTCCCAGGTTGCCTTCTTGAATCAAGTCCAGGAAGCTCATGCCGCGACCAATGTAGCGTTTGGCCACGCTAACCACCAGGCGCAGGTTGCTGTTGCTCAACTCTTGCTGCGCTTTGAGACCATCTTCGATCACAGGCTCCAACTCGCGACGCTTCTCTTCGGGAAGCAAAGCCAGCGCCTCTTTGATGGGCATCTTTTCATCATCCACCAGCTCGCGCACCTGCTTTTCCGCCTCTTGCCCCGCGCGAATGCGTTTGGCGATAGCCACCTCCTCCTCAGCCGTCAACAGCCGATGTTGCCCAATTTCGTGCAGATATTGCCGGACCGGATCGTTGATGCTGATATCATCCACGATCTGTTCGACGGGCAACGTCACTTCGGCCTCGACCTCTTCCTCCAGCTCGGGATCGCGCTCAATATAAGGCAAGACCTCCGCTTCTTCCTCGTCGATCAAGTCCAGGACGGGGATGTCGGCCAAGGGGCCGGCCAGCGGATCGACGAGCTCTCCGCTTTCGACCGCCAGAGAGGCGTCATCGGTTTCGCTTGTTTTTTCTTGCTCCGGGGCCTTTTCGGCTTCTTTGTATTCGATTACATGTTCTTCTTGAATGTCGGCAGGATTGTTCATGTAAGAAGGGCTGGGGTTCGTCATTTTCGCTGCAACCAGTGGCTGCTGCGAGAACGGGCATGAATTGCTTTTTCAATGGATTGTTGCTCGCGAGTGGCGTGAACAAGTTGGGCGTATAGGCCGTTGTCCGCCGCGCCTTCGGCTTCGGCCTGGCGAATAAGCGCTTCCAGTCTGCGACATGCGTCTCGCCAGTGCCGCGAGCGCAGGCGCAAAATCGTGTCCACCAAGTCTTTTTCGCGTTGTTCAAAGCGGAGTTCTTTGAGACGCTCCACACGCGAGAGTAATCCATTGTAATACATTTGCAGCGTGGGTTCAAACGTATCGAGTCGCGCTTGCCACTCAGACGGCCCGCCAGACAGGTGTTGCTGGTAAGCGTCAAAGATGGCGCGCGTGGTCGGATCTTGAAAATCGTCCACGCTGATGGGCGGAAAGTGCATTTGCGCCAGCTGGCCATCCACCCAGGCCAACATTTCCGGCTCGGTGAGTAAATGGACGAGAACATGGCGCTCCAGTTCTACGCGCGCGCCTTGCGCTGGCCGCGCGGCGGGCGCTTGAGCCGATGGCTCGGTTTCGAGCGAGTCGAAATCAGGAGGTGGCGGCTCTTCCTCGCGTTTTGGCGGCCGCGTTTGGGTTCGACGTCGTTGAGCCCTGCTCGCGTTGCGCTGATATGCTTCCAATTCGATATCGATTTCGCGCTCGGTCACCCCGGCCAGGGTGGCCAGACGCCCCACATAATGGCGTCGTTCGACAACATCGTCGATTTCGGCAATGACGGGCAATAAGTTTCGCACCAATTTGAGCTTGCCGTGCGCAGTCTCCAAATCGGCCTCCTGCGCAGCCTGAGCGATGTAATACTCGAGCAAAGGAACGGCTTGAGCGATGCGGTCGCGCCATTGTTCTGGATCCTCGCGTAGCAGGTCGTCCGGGTCTTTGCCCGGCGGCATGGCCGCTATTTTGATAACCGCGCTAAGCCGCGTTTCGTATCGCATGGCCCCGCGTGCAGTGGGCACAGGCACTCGATGGTTGGCCAAGCTTTCGCGTGCGGTGTGGATGCTGCGCAAGGTTGCGGCCTGACCGGCTGCATCCGCGTCCATGGCAAAGACGAACTCTTCCGCATAACGACTGAGCCGCTTGAGTTGTTTGGGCGTGATGGCTGTGCCCATGGCCGCAACCACGTTTTTGAACCCGCGTTGATGCGCACTGATCACATCCATGTAGCCTTCCACTAAAATGACCTGATTGCGAGAGCGGATCGCTCGTTTGGCCATATCCAGCCCGAAGATCACATCGCTTTTGTCGAATAGCGCGGTTTGAGGCGTATTCAAATATTTTGGTTCGCCTTCGCCCATGATGCGGCCGCCAAAACCTATCACTCGGCCTTGCGCATCGCGAATGGGGATGATGAGCCGGTTGCGAAAACGGTCATAGGCGCGGCCATCGTCGCGCCGAATAATCAGTCCCGCGGCTTCCAGGTCATCCAGCGCGAAGTTGCGTTGGCGCAGATAACCGATTAGCGCATCCCAACGGTCGGGCGCGCATCCCAGCTGAAATTGTTCGATGCTTTTCGGTTCGATGGCGCGCGCGTCCAGATACGCGCGCGCTCGCGCGCCCTCTTCTGAGCTCAGCAGTTGGTGATGGTAAAAGGCCGCGGCCAGGGCGTTGATCTCGCGCAGCCGATTTTCGCGCTGAATGGTTTCAGGATCCGCATCGCGACGCAGCTCCACGCCAGCCATTTGCGCGGCCAGAGCCAGCGCGTCGCGAAAATCAAGATGTTCGCGCTTTTCCAGAAATCGCAACACATCGCCGCCCGCACCGCAAGCGCCAAAACAGTGCCACGTTCCTGTATCGGGGAAAACATAAAACGAAGGCGTCTTTTCCTGATGAAAAGGGCACAGCGCCCGATAGTTGCGCCCGGCTTTTTGCAACGTGACATACCGCCCCACGACGTCGACAATGTCCAAACGTTCTTTGATTTCATCGATTACAGTTCGGGACATGGTCGTGATTCAGTGAAGATCGTTTACATGGATATGCCGGACGAGGAGACAGTGAGGTTAGGAAGAGCTGATGCGTTCGACATCCTCTCATCAACGTTCATTATAGAGAGGAAGAGACGAGAGTGCAAACAGATGTTCGGGTGGGATGCGCTCAACCGGCGCCGCGCCAGGAAGCAAAGGCGCCAACAACAACCCGCCGTTCGCATCCATGGCCAGTCCAAAGGGCGACGTGGAAGCCGATGGCCGCAGAGGCTCCAGCCACATATCGCGCCTTATGTCATATCGATATAAAGTTGCGAAATCAGGGAGAAATAGTGTATTATTTGCTAAAATCATGCTGTAAACACCGCTTAGGGGATATCGATAATTTCCTCCTAAAAGTCGTAGCACCCGACCAGACCTGACGTCGATTTCGGCCACGCGATGGAAGCGAGGCGAGAAAATAAAGAGCGCGTATAGGCGATCTCCGCGCTCATTAAAGGTGAGCGCCTGAGGGTGCCCTAATCCGCCCAAACGAATTTCTCGCAGCGCGCGCGCGTCCTTTCGGTCAAACAGCCCCACCGCGTCCGCTCCTGCGTAAGCCGCGGCCACCATGTCCTGGCTGGCGGCCAGGGCGTAAGGCGCGGGGCCGGCTGACCGCTCCTCCATGTAGGTCAGCGTCGAATCAAGCAGCAAAATGCGATCTCCTGCGGAATCGGCCACCCAAACCCGATCTTCCGTCACCACCAGGCCTGCTGGCCGGCCCAAATAGCCGCTTCGGTTGAGCACGCGGCCGTTATCGCCATCCAAGCGCCATACTTGCCCCAACGCCGCGTCGCTCACATAGAGTGCGCCGTCCGGAGCAAAAGCCGCGGCCACCGGTTTGGGGCCCACGCGCGCGGAGGCCAGAATCCGCCCTTTCTGGTCGAGCAAGCGGAGTTCGCGCGCGCCCACCCAGGCGATGCGACCATCGTTCGCTCGCACGGCCAGCGCGGCGGAGACAGCCCCGGGCGCGCGACGACGATTGAGCTTGCCGGCCTGAGTTAGCGCCGAAAAATCGCCGCTCTCGCGGTCTGTCGCGCTCGCATCGCGATGGATAAGAGGCAGGTGCAGATGATGCGGCGTGGGCGTGGCGGTGGGTGTGGGCGTGGGCGTGGCGCGCTCCACTTGCAAACGATAATAACTAAAACAAGAGCCCACTTGTTTCACGTTGCTCACGCGCAGGTAATATCGCCCACTGGTTGGCGCGAAGAAACCCAACGCGCTGGCGAGATCGTCATCTGAAACGTTGTCGTTGGCTGCAAGACGCGTCTGGCCGTCGCGATCGAATAGCTCCAGATAGGTGTCTACATCTTGCACAGAAATCAGCTGTGTGGAAGCCAGATAAAACTCACCCGCTTGCGCCTCGAAGGCGGCCCAGTCCTGGTCTTGGGCCTGATGGAAATTATGTTTCTGGTAGCCTTTGTCCACGATTAGCAAAGAGGCCTGATTCGCGTTGTCGTCGGGTTCGTAGCGGTCGGGGAAGGGTTGACAAGTGGGCGTGGCCGTGGGTGTGGGGGTGGACGTGAGGGTGGGCGTAGGCGTGATGGTGGGGGTGGGGGTGATGGTGGGCGTG
>JAADII010000072.1:0-1154 GCA_013151415.1 Chloroflexota bacterium | reverse complement strand
GGCGTGGGCGTGGATATTGGCCCCTCTTCTTGGAAAATGCTTATTGTGTCATCGCCGGCGTTGCTTACATAAACGCGATTGGTGGCCAGATTGATGGCCAGCCCTTCGCCGGGTTCGGCGCCTAAAGGAAAAGTGTGATAAACGCTCCCAGTGTTGGGATCGAGCAAATAAAGGGTGCGCGTGTCGTCGCATACAGCCCACAGGCGACCCGTGTTGGCGTTGTAGGCCACCAGGCGCGTTGAACAAGGCATGGCGATGCGCTCCATCCTCTCGGCGTCGATGAAAAGAACGCTGATAGAGTTGTCGAGCCGGTTGGCGGTGAAAACGCGTCGTCCGGCCGCGTCGATGGAGATGCCGTAAGGGCCGAATCCGTTCAGAGGCCATTGGCGAACCAGGACGCCGTTGTGGTCCACTTCGGCCACACTGTGTTGGATATGCTCGGTGACAAAAGCGTGATCGCTGATGGGGTCGAAGACCACATAAGACGGCGTCAGCCCCAAAGGCGTGCGAGCGATTTCTTGTAATGAAGAGGTGTCGATAATGGAAAGTGATCCATCTGAAAAATTGGCCGCGAACAGGCGGTCATGCGCGGGGTCGAGCGCGAGGCCATCGGGTTGGCTGCCGACGGCGATGTCGGCGATGGGTGCGGTTTGCAATGGATCGAAGACCACGACGTTGTCGGTGAATTTGTGGGCCGCGAGCACTTGATCGTGAATTGGGTCGTAGACCATTCCGTTTGCGCCCAACGCTCCTCCTGCGCTCAAGGTGTGCAACAACGCGGCGCTGGCGCCATCCAACACGCTGACATTTCCTCCAGCATGGTTGCCTACATAAAGCCAATTGCGCGTTGGGTCAATGGCGATGCCGTGGGGGCGCAAGCCCACGCGCACCGCGCCCAAAGCGCGGGCGACGGGAACAGGTGTGAAAGTGGGCGTTGGCGTGACGGTGGGCGTAGGCGTAATGGTGGGTGTGTTGGTGGGGGTGGGGGTAAAGGTGGGCGTGGGTGTGATGGTGGGCGTGGGTGTGATGGTGGGCGTGGGTGTGATGGTGGGTGTGGGTGTAATGGTGGGCGTTGGCGTGATGGTGGGCGTGTTGGAAGGTGAGGGTGTAATGGTGGGCGTGGGTGTGATGGTGGGAGAGGGCGTGATGGTGGG